>JAFGPH010000151.1 GCA_016926135.1 Deltaproteobacteria bacterium | reverse complement strand
CTTCCTGCCATGATGTACCGCCTGAACCGGGGGATCCGCGACGAAGACGTGGCCATGTGCGTGGGTTGCATGGAGATGGTGGATGCCGTTTCGGGCGGGGTGGCCTACTCCAGGAATCCCATTGACATCAGGGACGATGCGGTGGTCATCAACAGTGTCTGGGGGCTTCCCAAGTCGGTGGTGGACGGCAGCACGGCGGTTGATCTTTACCGGGTCTCGCGGGGCGATCCCATGGCCCTGTGCCTGAAAGAGATCAACACCAAAGAACAGAAATTCGTCTGCTACCCGGAGGAAGGGGTCTGCCGCCTGGATCTCGTTGGTGACGAGAGCAAGGAGGCGTCCCTGAGCGATGAGCAGGCCCTGGAGATAGCGCGGCTTGCCGTGCTCATCGAGGACTACTACCGGTCGCCGCAGGACATTGAATGGGCCGTCGTGGAAAGCGGTGAGATCATGCTCCTTCAGTGCCGACCCCTTCAACAGAGGGAGGCGGATGAAAAGGACGACGCCAGGCAGAGCGGGGGAAAGGTTGCGGGAAAGGTCATCCTGGAAGGAGGGGTTACGGCGAGTCCCGGTGTGGCTTCGGGTGCAGCATTCATCGTCCGAAAAGACATGGACGCCCTTCAGTTCCCGAGCGGCGCGGTGCTCGTGGCGGCGCAGTCCCTGCCCCGCTGGGCCACGCTACTCAACCGGGCATCGGCCGTCCTCACGGAGCAGGGAAGCATCGCAGGGCACCTGGCCAATGTCTGCAGGGAATTCGGCATACCCGCCCTTTTCGGCGTCCAGGGGGCCCTGAACCGGCTTCAGAACGGCGTGATCGTCACCTTGGACGGGGACGGTCGGAGGGTCTACGAGGGTAGGGTGGAGGAACTGCTGGTAGAGAGGCAGAAGCCGAGGAACCTGATGGAGGGAAGCCCCGTATTTGAGGCCCTCAAGGGGGCGACCGGCCACATCACTCCGCTGAACCTGCTGGATCCCGATGCCCCCATGTTCAGGCCGGAGCGTTGCAGGACCTTCCATGACATCACGCGATTCTGTCATGAGAAGGCGGTGCACGAGATGTTCCAGTTCGGAAAGGAACACCGGTTTCCGGAGCGCTCCAGCAAGCAGTTGGTCTGCGAAGTCCCCATGCAGTGGTGGGTTTTGAACCTGGATGATGGTTTCCGAGAGGAGGTGGAAGGGAAGTATGTGAAGTTGGAAAACATCATGTCCATTCCCATGCTCTCCATCTGGGAGGGTATAGCAGCCATGCCCTGGGGAGGTCCGCCCCCGGTGGACGGCAAGGGTCTCATGTCCGTGATGTTTGAGGCTACCCGGAACACCGCCCTTGTCCCGGGCATGCGATCCAGCTACGGGAACAGGAACTACTTCATGATTTCCAAGCATTACTGCAGCCTGAATTCCAGGTTGGGCTTTCATTTCTCCACCATTGAAACCATGGTGAGTGAGAGGTCTCCCGAGAACTACATCACCTTCCAGTTCAAGGGAGGGGCCGCTGATTTCGAAAGGAGATACCGGAGAGTTCTCTTCATACGGGACATCCTGGCGGAATACGACTTCAGGATCGAGGTGAAAGAGGATACCCTCCTCGCCCGTGTAGGGGAAGGGGAAATGGATTTCATGAAAGAGCGACTCAAGATCCTGGGTTTCCTGACCATCCACACAAGACAGCTTGACATGATCATGTCCAATCCCGGTTCCCTCCAGTATTACAGGGCCAAGCTCCACACCGATATCCAACATATCCTGGCTCAGTGAGTCCCCGACCGGGTGGTAAGCTATATCGTTGAAAGGGCCTTGGGGGGTGGTCGTACAGGCCGCAACTACTTCTACGATGCCTCCGAGACGGGACCCGGGTTCTGCGTTTTCCATAAGCAGCCCCAGGCTGTGACACCCGAAACGGGCTACAGCCCTGTCCCTGCAACGGTAGAAATTTTGATACTACGGGGCGGTTACCGGCAACGGAAAAAGATGAGTTGCGGTCCTGAGAGACCACCCCCCTGCGGCCCTCGTGATCAATGAACGCCATCGCCGGGAGGGCCCTGGAGGGTGGTCGTACAGGCCGCAACTATAGGAGAAGAGACGACACTGGAATGAACAAGGGCTGTCATCTGTCTGTTTACAATCGACGTGAACGGTTTTTGGTTGAATGCAGGAAAACTTTTTAAAAACAGATGATTGGGTCAATCTTAATGTCGGTCGTTTCATGTTTCACCTGGCACATACCTTGCAATCTTCAAAAACCATTGAAATCAGCACCTACCCCAAATAGAATGCGCCCTTGATGGACCAGCAGCCCTGTCCGGGGCGTTCACCATTGGCATGGCATCAAGAATGAGGCCGGCAAAACGAGGAACCATGCAAGGAGGAAGGTATGGCTCATCACGGGGCATTCGAGACAAGATCTGAACCCGCGGGTTTCTGGGCCAGCAAGCCCGGATACAAACCGGTTTTGCTTCTGGTTGCACTGGTCATATTCTCCGCGCTGGTGATCGCCCCACCCCCCCAGGGTATGCTTGACCTGGTCAGCAAGGAGAACCCCGCGGGATACAAGCTTTCCTCAGACACCAGGAACATCGCAGATGCCATCAACAAGAGGCTACGTCCCGAGGCCTTCCAGGAGGCGAAACAGAGGCCAAATGCCGCAGAGCAGGGAGAAAAGAGGCACTCCGGGGAAGAAGAAGTTCATGAAAAGGCGAAACCCCTCATGAGTGCGGATCAGGTGGCCAGGCTGGCGAAGGCGACCCTCCTCATCTTCGGGCTCGTGGTTTTTTTGTGGGGCACGGAGGCCCTGCCCCTGGGCGCCACGGATGTTCTGGTAGCCGTCATGCTGTATCTCTTCGGTGTCCTTCCTATTCAGGATATCTCCAAGGCCTACATGCAGGATGCGGTATTCTTCATTTTCGGCATCCTGGCCGTGGCCGTGGGGGTGGCCAAGACGGGTCTCGACAAGAGGATCGG
>JAFGPH010000150.1 GCA_016926135.1 Deltaproteobacteria bacterium | reverse complement strand
GAATGTGTAGGCGCCCATGCAGACATCATAGATTTCCGCAGACGGTCGGGGTGACGATCAGACGCTTAGCCGTTTTCGTCCCTTGGCTCTTCTCCGTTTTAAGACCTTAATGCCCCCGGCAGAACGCATTCTCGCCCTGAAACCATGGGTACGTGCCTTTTTCAAGTTACTTGGCTGATAAGTTCTTTTCATGATAGCATGATACTCGCTGTGAACTCGGAATAGAAGTAAAATTTTTATTAAACAAAAATGAAGCCCTTTGTCAAGTCCATTGAAGGTGATCTTCGGGGTGCGACCTCCACCGGAGGGGGCGCGGTCAGCGAAAGGAGAGGGGGAGCATGCTCTTAGATGCCATACTGGGCCTGTTTTCGAGTGACATGGCCATTGACCTGGGTACGGCCAATACCCTCGTTTATGTGAAGGGGAAGGGGGTCGTCCTGTCTGAACCCTCCGTCGTGGCGGTGCGCAGGGACGCCAAGGGCGGGAACAAGGTTCTGGCTGTAGGGAAGGAGGCAAAGATGATGCTGGGCCGCACTCCCGGCAACATCGTTGCCATTCGTCCCATGAAGGACGGCGTGATTGCGGACTTCGAGGTGGCCGAGGCCATGCTTCGCCATTTCATCAGGAAGGTGCACAATCGGGCCAACCTCGTCCGACCCCGCATCATCGTATGCGTACCCTCGGGAATCACCCAGGTCGAGAAGAGGGCAGTCCGCGAGTCTGCGGAGTCCGCAGGTGCCCGGGAGGTTTACCTCATCGAGGAACCCATGGCGGCTGCTATAGGAGCCGGACTTCCCATCACGGAACCGAGGGCCAACATGGTCGTGGACATCGGGGGGGGGACAACCGAAGTGGCGGTCATTTCCCTGGCAGGGATTGTCTACAGCAAGTCCGTGAGGGTGGCCGGCGACAAGATGGACGAGGCCATCCTGCAGCACATCAAGAGGAAGTACAACCTTCTCATCGGGCTCTCCACCGCGGAAGTCATTAAGACGACCGTCGGAAACGCTTATCCTGCCGAATCCATGGAGACCATCGAAGTGAAGGGGCGCGACCTCGTGTCGGGGATTCCCAAGATTCTCACGATTGACTCCGATGAAGTCAGACAGGCCATCTCGGAGCAGGTGGAAACGATCGTGGAAACCGTCCGTATAGCCCTTGAGCAGACTCCGCCGGAACTGGCGGCGGACATCGTGGATACAGGCATCGTGCTCACCGGGGGAGGCTCTCTTCTCAAGAACCTGGATGTTTTGCTGCGGGAGGAAACGAGACTTCCCATCACCATCGCGGATGACCCTCTCTCGGCAGTGGTGCTCGGCTCAGGGAAGGCCTTGGATGAAATTGTGATCCTGAGAGAGGTGGCCATCAAATAATCGTCTCCCAGGGGGGCGGGGAAGCGGTCGTTAAGGTTTGAGACGGATCAAGACAGCCTGGGTGTATGTCGTCTTCGTTTTTCTGGCCCTTTTCTTCCTCTCCTCCAGTCTGGGCAGAAGACACTCGTGGAGTCCTGTCGAGCAGATCATCGTTGAAATAACCGCCCCCATCCAGAAGGTGCTCATCCAGACCGTCCGAAATGTAGAGCGTCTCTGGCTGAATTATTTTCACCTGGTCGATCTCAGGAAAGAGAACATCCGTCTGAAGCAAGAGATCGACGCCCTCAGAATGGAGAATTACCGCTACCGGGAGCAGGTGACCACTCAGCAACGCGTGAGGGATCTCCTCCAGTTCAAGAACACCCTGGACTGGCCCGTGGTGGCCGCCCAGGTGATCGGGCGGGACCCGTCAGGGTGGTTTGAATCGGTCATCATCGACAAAGGGAGGAATTCGGGCCTGAAGGTGAACATGCCCGTTGTCAACGCAGGAGGGGTGGTCGGGCAAACCGTCTCCGTCTCTCTGAACTATGCGAAAGTGCTTCTTATTGTGGACCAGAACAGTGCTGTGGATTCCCTCATCCAGCGTTCCCGGGAAAAGGGTATTGCGAAAGGGCTGCCACCCGGAATGTGCAAGCTCGATTACGTGCTGAAGACGGCGGATGTGGTCCCCGGCGACGTGGTGGTGACGTCCGGGATGGGGGGGGTCTACCCCAAAGGGCTGCCCGTGGGAGAGGTTCAGGGGGTCAGGGACATCCCCTGGGAATTCTTCAAGGACATTAAGGTCGGTCCCCGAGTGGATTTCTCGAAACTGGAAGAACTGCTCGTCATATTGAAGGAGGCTCCGCTATCAAAGGAATAGGCAGTGGGGGGGAGCTCATCTTTACGGGAGCCGCCTGGGTGGCGGCCATCCTGTTTATCCTGGTTAAGGGGAACCTGATGCGCCAGTTCGGGATGAAGATTGTCGACCTCGACCTTGTTGTCATCCTCATCGGGTGTCTTCTGGCCGGTAATGGCAGGACGGGATCCGCGGTCTTCGCCATGGCCATGGGTGTTTTTACGGACACCTTCTCTGCGGGTTTGCCCGGGCTCTCCGCCCTTCTTTACATGGCCGTATTCCTCACCATCCACATGGGGTCGAGGGTTTTCGATCCCCATGTTCCCAGAGGGCTTTTCATCCTTGTCTCCATGGCTGTTTGTGTGAAGGCCTTCCTCTTCAGCGGGCTGCTCTATGCCTTCGCCATGAAGATGGTCATCACCTCTTCCGATTTGGCACCCCTCGGCCTATCCGCCCTTGTTACTGGATTCCTCGCCCCTCCGGCTCTCTATGCTCTCAACAGCCTGAGAAGGCCTTTCATGAAGGAGAAAGCGTGAAGGGTTCCGGGTTTGATGCCGCTTCGGCTGAAGCATTCGCAGGGCCTTTGAAGGGGGCGACCGTTGTGGTGGTCGTCGTCTTTGTCGTGCTCGTGCTTCGACTGTGGCTGCTGCAGATCGTGAGCGGCCCGACCTACCGAATCCAGTCCGAGAACAATCGTATCCACCTCCAGGACATTCCACCCTTTAGGGGGATGATTTTCGATCGCCATGGAGAACTCTTGGTGGACAACCGACCGTCCTTCGACCTCTACCTCATCCTGGAGGATGCACAGGAGCGGACGAGGCTTTTGAAGAACTTGGAGATCCTGCTCGGCATCCCGCTCCACGTCATTAAGAAAAAGCTGAGCAAGGACGCACTGAAGTATCCTTTTCGTCCTATACTGATCAAGAGGAACATGACCCGTGACGAACTCGCTGTGATCGAAACGAATCTTTTCAATCTGCCGGGGCTCAGGATTCAGGTCAAACCGCAGCGCCATTACATCCACGGGGATCTTTCATCCCACGTGATCGGGTACCTTGGAGAGATTAGCGAGGCGCAGTTGAACACGGGAAACTTCCCGGAGAACAAGCCCGGTGACCAGGTTGGCAAATACGGGGTAGAAGGGAAATGGCAGAAACTCCTGAACGGACTGCGTGGAGGAGAGCAGGTCGAGGTGGACGCCGCTGGCAGGAGGCTCAGGGTCCTCTCCAGAAAGCCGCCGGTGCCGGGATCGGATGTGGGCCTCACGATCGACAAGAGTCTCCAGATCGTTGCGGAAAAGGCGTTGAAGGACAAGAAGGGCGCCATCGTGGCCCTGAATCCCAACAACGGGGAGGTGCTGGCCATGGCCAGTGGACCCGCTTTCGACCCCAATGTGTTCATCACCGGATTGGAGAAATCGGAGTGGAGCCGGTTGGTGTCCAGCAAGGAACACCCGCTCCAGAACAGGGCGGTTTCGGGTCAATACCCTCCGGGTTCCGTCTTCAAGATTGTCGTCGCCCTGGCAGGTCTGGAAGAAGGGGTCGTGAATCCCCAGGAGGAGGTGATTTGCAGCGGAGGATACACGGTGGGCAGTTATACCCACCGCTGCTGGAAAAAGCAGGGTCATGGAGGCGTTTCCTTTCACAGGGCGCTGGTCGAATCCTGCGATGTCTATTTCTACAAGCTGGGACGGAAGCTGGGTGTGGACCGAATCGCCCACTATGCGCGCATGTGCGGTCTGGGACTGAAGACGGGCTTTGACCTGGGGGCGGAAAAGGAAGGCCTGATTCCCACAAGCAAATGGAAGCTCAAGAGGTTCGGGGAGCCCTGGCAGGCCGGGGAGACCGTCTCGATGGCGATCGGTCAGAGCTTTGTCCTGGCCACACCCGTCCAAATGGCGCGCCTGATCTCCGCGGTATTCAACGGGGGATACCTCTACCAACCCAAGGTCGTGAAATGGGTTGGAGAGGTGGACCGAAGGGTCTATGAATTCAGGCCCACCGTGACGGGCCGCCTGAAGGTCAAGGAGGAGAACCTCGATTTGATCAGGAGGGCGCTTACCGGCGTGGTTCAGGAAGCCAGGGGTACGGGTACAAAGTCAAGGGTGGAGGGGGTGACGGTAGCGGGGAAGACCGGTACCGCGCAGGTTGTCACCCTGGAGCGTGAGAAAATCCTGGCCGCCGCCGGTAGGGCCGATGAATTTGAGGATCATGCCTGGTTCGTAGCCATTGCTCCCGTGGAAAGCCCCGCCATAGCACTCGGGATTGTAGTCGAGCATGGGGGGCACGGAGGGAGCGCCGCGGCCCCTCTGGCCCGGGAGATGTTGGCTGCCTACCTCGGTCCGAAGAAGTGAGGATTTCCGGTCCCGAGAGACTACCCCCCGACGATCCTGCGGATCGTAATCCCGTAGGGGTGCGGCGTGATGGTACAGATGATGTTGGGCCAGCAGACTGCCAAGGGAGGCGACAGCCGTGTTCGACAGACGATTGCTTCAGCATTTTGACTGGATGCTTGTCCTGCTTCTGACCCTTCTTGCCGTTATCAGCGTCCTCAACCTATACAGCGCCACATATCCCATCAGGGCTGCAGGGGCCGCGCAGATCTTCATGAAACAGATCTACTGGTTCCTCAT
>JAFGPH010000149.1 GCA_016926135.1 Deltaproteobacteria bacterium | reverse complement strand
CGGGGGATGCGCGCCCTCGTGCTGCGGGGGCGCATCTCCGCTCGTAAGCATTGTGGAAATGGGAAAGGCCCTTGACTACGCCGAGGAGGATCTTTCTTTGGCCCCCGGGGAGGCAAATCTCGGCCTGGGGTGCGGCAACCCAATCAGCCGGGCGGACCTGAAGCCGGGGGAGACGGTGCTGGACCTGGGAAGCGGCGCGGGGTTCGATGCCTTCCTGGCCTCCCGGAAGGTGGGGATGTCTGGAAAGGTGATCGGCGTGGACATGACCCGGGAGATGGTCCGGAAGGCAAAGGAGAACGGCGAAAAACTGAACATCTCCAACGTAGACTTCCGGCTGGGGGAAATCGAAAAGCTTCCGGTTGCCGACGGTTCCGTGGACGTGGTCATCTCCAACTGCGTCATCAACCTCTCGCCGGACAAGTCCGCCGTATTCGGCGAGATCTATCGGACCCTGAAGCCGGGCGGTCGCATCCTGATCTCTGATATCCTGCGCTCCGGCGAGATCCCTGAGGCGATCCGGAACAACCCGGCGGCCTACACCGGCTGAGTGGCGGGCGCCATTTCACCCGGTGAGGTGAAACAGATTCTCTCCAAGTTGGAATTTCAGGAGATCGAGGTCATCCCCAAGGAGCAGAGCGATGAGATCATCCGGGGATGGAACGTGGCTGAGGGCGCGGAGAAGGTGGTGTTTTCCGCATACATTCAGGCCGTAAAACCCGCAGTGAAGGAGATGAAGTGAAAGTCAAACTTATGATTGTGGGGGGGGCCGTGCTTGTGTTGCTGGCAGGCGGCCTCTCTTACATGTTTTTCGGAGGCAAGGCCGGCGCCAATACCCTTGCCAGCGTGAACGGCGAAAAGATCACCGTGGAACGGTTTTCTCAGGAAATCGAGAAGATCCAGGAGCCAACCCGGGGCATGCTCAAAGAAGACCCGGCCAAATTCCTGGACGTGCTGATCATGAGAACGCTCCTGCTTCAGGAGATCAGGAAGCAGGGTACTTCACCCGGCAAGGAAGATAAGGATATAGACGCGGCCATCCAGGAGTTCCTGCAGAAGAAGTTCCCCCAGCCGCCGGTGAGCAGGGAGGAACTCGCGGCCTTCTACGAAATCTACAAGGACCGGATGGAAGGGAAAGCCCTGGAACAGGTGGCCCCCATGATCGAGCAGTTCATCCGGCAGCAGAAACAGGAAGAGGAGTATGGGCGATACCTGGAGGGGCTTCGGAGCAATGCAGCCGTCGAGATCAACCAGGAGCGATTGAAGGGGCTGGCAGCCAAACCGGCCGATGCCTCCACCAATACCGAGGAGGAATTCGCCAAGGCCCTCCAGAGCGGAAGGCCGGTGCTGGTGGATTTCGGATCGAATTCCTGCATGCCCTGCCGCCAACTGAGACCCATCCTCAATGAGATCAGAAAGGAGCAGCAGGGGAAGCTGGAAGTGCTGGTAATCGATATCTACAAGTACCAGGCCCTTGCAGCCAAGTATCGGATCCAGGTCATGCCGACCCTGGTCTTCTTTGATTCCACCGGCAAGGAGGTGGTTCGCCGCCAGGGGTTCATGCCCAAGACGGCCCTCATGGAGGAACTCAGGAAGGTGGGGATCAGCTAAGGCGGGCACGGATGATCGATAGTCTTTTCTTGACGGTCAGTGAATGGATTGTGGCGGGCACTGCCATTGCAGCCCTGGGGTGCTTTCTGTGGGGCATGATCAGCGTGCTATTCAGCCCCTGCCATCTGGCATCCATTCCCCTGATTGTCGCCTATGTGGGAGGACAGGAAAAGGCGGTCAAGCCCAGGGAGGCCGGATTTTACTCCGTAGCATTTACATCAGGCCTCTTCATCACCATTGCTCTGGTAGGTATCGTGTGCGCACTGCTTGGCCGCATGCTAGGGGATGTCGGGAACTACTGGCAGATCCTGGTGGGCCTGGTTCTCGTCTGGGTTGCCCTGGGAATGCTGGGGGTTGAAAAGTGTTCCATGTCGGGCAGCCTGCTCTACCGGTTGAATTTCAGGGGCATGCCGGGGGCCTTCGGGCTTGGTCTGGGTTACGGGATCCTTTCCGGCTCCTGCACCTTCGGGTTCATCGCCCCTATCCTGGCCGTGATCACTGTCCAGAAAGAGCTCGCGACGGGGATCCTCTTCATCTTCCTGTTCGCCGTCGGACACTGCCTGCCCATAGTCGTGGCCGGGAGTTCCACCGCTGCGGTGAAAAAGGTCCTGGAAAACAGCGCATGGCAAGGCGCGGGGGGGTGGTTCCGAAAGTCTGCGGGGGCAATGATTATCCTGCTTGCGGTCTATTTCATCGTGAATCCCTTCGTTTCCGCTTAGGAGGGTGGGCATGCTCTTGAAAGGCTACAGGAAGGATATCTTCAGGCCGGCGTGCAACCCGAGCTTCCAATCCCTTCACTGCATCGCCCACCTGGACGAGGACATCGGAGAGGCGTTGCCTTACCTGAACGCGACCCTGGGTGGTTTTGAGTACCTGAAAGACCCGCCCGCCGTAACCTTCAGGTTCCATGGCAAGATCATCACCATCCATCCCAGGCAGATCGCTGTCAATGCCCTCAAGGATGAAGAAGAGGCCGACAAAATTATCCAGTGGCTTCAAGGGGAGATCAACGATGCCTGGGAGAAAAGGGATGAGATCAAGCCAAGATCCGAGGGCTCGCCCAAGCCCAAGGTGCTGGAGATCCTGAAACTCCTGCCCAAAACCAATTGCAGGGAGTGCGGTCAGCCTACGTGCATGGTATTTGCCGCCCTGGCGGCTCAGGGGGCAAAGGGGCCTGGGGATTGCCCTCAACTCGAGGGCGAAAAAAGCGAAAGGCTCAGAGCGTATATGGAGCAGTTTTCCCGGGATGAGTAGGCTCTCGGACAAAATAGGGCATCAAATGAAAATCACGGACTCGCAGAAACCCTATTTTCTCGCAGAGACGCCAAGAACGCCAAGAAAATATCATGTAGTATTCATAAATTGACTTTGCGGTCTTTGCGGCTTTGCGTGAGATTGCGACTTTTTGCGAAGCCATCCAAAAAGGAGGTTCAGATAATGGCTGACCAACGTCTTTTGGCCGAATGGTTTCCGGAATTTGCAGCGCAACTGGACAAGATGGACGAGCTTTACAAGGAGATGAGAACCAT
>JAFGPH010000148.1 GCA_016926135.1 Deltaproteobacteria bacterium | reverse complement strand
CGGGCCATCCCCATTTTTTTGCAGACCTTTTGCTTCGATCGAGGGCTGCTCATCCTGGTGTGCGGGAGTTACAGCAACGTGGTCCGCGTTTTGGCGCCCTTTGTGATCACGGACCGGCAACTGGAGAAGGGTCTGTCGATTCTGGAGGAGGGCCTGGCGGATATTTCAAAATGAACGGATTGTACGGCCGGGGATCGCTGGAGTGGAGCCAGTGGAAGAAGGTCCCGCCATAGCCAGCACGGGGATAGCGACGGCCGCCCCGCAAATTCTCAACCTGGGTGTGAAGAAGCTCGATCATCATCCACAAGATGAGCAGGGACCCCAATGCCTTGATCACTCCCGTCTCAAGGGTTTCCTGCAACGCGTAGAGAATATCACTGGCCAGCAATCCGACGACCCCCGCCGAAAGGACTAGAAGCCCAACCATCAGCAGCAGATTCAGTCCGTGAAGCAATCGTTCGGACCACCGCACCAGCCAGAACTCCAAACGGTGGGAAACAAAAACCTTCTTGATCTCCGCTTCCCGGTAGGAGCTCGTCATGACATCCAGATTGATATCGATTATTTTGTCGAGGGTTTCGATGAGACCCTGCCTTTGTTCGGAGTCTGAGATCTCACTGTCGATCTGTCTGAGGCAGAAGATACGGACTAAGTTCATGGATGAATTGACATGGTGTCCTTCCAGGCCGATCCTGACGTGGACCTGGCCGATCCTTTTCAACCTCATGAGGTATCGGTGATCATACTTGGCGGTGAAAAGTTCTTCGAACCATTTTTTGATGGTTTGTTTCCTTTTCATCATTGCCTCTTCCGTCGTGAAAAAGGCAGCCGTATAGGGGTTCTCCAGCAAGAAGCTGTAAAAATCTTCCGCGAGCTGCTCGGAGCGGGGCAGCAAGACAGTCCCCAATTCCTCACGGTTTCGCTGATCCATCGGAGTGAACCGGTAGTGCTTGAGGATGGCTTCCATGCTTTCTATGGCCATCAATGCTCCCTTCTATGACATTCCCTACGTCACGGGAATGCTCTCGGGTCACCAGGTCTCCGCCATTTGGCGGCCTGAATCTCAATATGATCCTGGCAGATTTCTCCTTTCATTGCCGGGGCGCTACTCGGGAAGCGCATGTTGTCGCAGAGTATACCACAGCAAGGGGCGGGACGGGTGAATAAGTTTCCTTGTGGGACATTGACCCACGGAGACAAATTGCCTATACTCCACAATGAAGGAAGCGGTTGTCGGTGGATGGAGCATCGGCGAAGGAAGCAACATGGGAAGGATGAACCCATGACATCATGGATTGATTTTTCGATCTCTGCGGCTTACAGCACTTCCTATCCGGGCGTGGGTTTCGGTTTGACCCTGATCAGCGGCTGTGTCAACCACGAGAATCCGCCGGGGTTCGACCAGCATAAGAGGAAGCTTCTCCGGAAGATGCGGAAAAGGGAGACACTTTCGGAGATCACCGGAAGAATCGGGATTTACGATGCCTTCTTCCTGAGCTTCGGCCACGAATGCCCCCTGCCCAAGCACCTTAAGTACACGGTCAAAACTGGATTTCCCCGCTACAACCTCATGGTGGACGCCCATTTCATGGCCGAGATGTGCGCCGGGATCCTGGTGGCTGTCACGGACCATGACAGATTCGACGGGAAATTGACGCTCGACGTAGCCGGCGAGGGTGAGATCTGCCTTGGAATGGGCGGCAGGGAGTTCAGGACCAAGGAGGGCGAGATCGTGCTCCGGGACGAAAGGGAGATCGTCTGCGTGCTCTGCCAGGGGGCCGACGAGAAGACAAGGGTCAGGGAGGAGACCCGGAACGTGCTCTTTTACGGCTATGGCGTGCCGGGGGTGGAGAGCCGGTATCTCCTGGATGGCCTGAGCGTAGCTGCCCAGGCCATGGCCGAGTTCGGCGGGGGTAAGATTGAGGGGGTGGAGGTCCTTATGCCCTGAGAGGCCAATCAGCCGAGAGGATTCGATGGCACAGGTTTTGCTTTGTCACAAAATGAAGCACCTGAAAAAAGAGTTGACATGGGTTCCCTCTCAGGTTACCATGCATCGTTAGCTCTAGAACACCTTGCAGGAAAATACATGCTTTACCTGGTAGAAGAGACCATCGTCATTATCACCGCAGTAGGGGTTCTTGTATCCCTATTGCTCCTTCTTTTGGGGCTAAAACCCAAAATCCCGGGCCTGATAATGACATAGATATAGAAAGAGAGTTGAACAAACCGTTATCAGGCCCCCCTGATAACGGTTTTTTTTTGAATTTGTTTCAGGGAGCAGATCATGAGCAGGGAGATCATCCTTTACGACACCACCCTCCGCGACGGGACCCAGGGAGAACACGTCAGCCTCTCGGCAGAGGACAAGGTGCGGATTGCCCGGAAGCTGGATGAGTTCGGGATCCACTACGTGGAGGGCGGATGGCCGGGATCCAATCCCAAGGACGCCCGATTCTTCGAGATGGCCCGCAATACCGCGTTCAACAGGATTAGGGTCACCGCCTTCGGCAGCACCCGACGCGCATCCGTGCCGCCTCAGGAAGATCAGAACATCGCCTCCCTGCTCGAGACGGGGGTGGGGACGGTCACCATCTTCGGAAAGAGTTGGGATCTCCATGCCTCGGAATTCATCGGCGCGAGCCTGGAAGAAAACCTCGCCATGATCCAGGACAGCGTGAGCTACCTCAAGGCCCAGGCCAGGGAGGTGATCTACGACGCGGAACACCTCTTCGACGGGTTCAAGCAGAACCCGGCCTACGCCCTGAAGACCCTTCAAGCCGCCATGACTGGCGGTGCGGACATGATCGTCCTCTGCGATACGAACGGCGGAACCCTGCCCCATGAGGTCCGGGAAATCATGGACAGGGTAATGCCCCTCATCGACCGGCCTGTGGGGATCCATGCCCACAACGACTGCGGGCTGGCCCTCGCCAATTCACTGGTGGCCGTTGAGGCGGGGGCCGTCATGGTGCAGGGCACCATCAACGGGTACGGGGAGCGCTGCGGGAACACGGATCTGATCTCCGTGATCGGAAACCTGCAGCTGAAGCTGGGGTATTCCTGCATCGGGCTGGAGAAAATGAAGAAGTTGACCGAACTTTCCCGCTTCGTGAGCGAGGTGGCCAATGTGCCGCCCCTGAACCAGCGACCCTTCGTGGGCAACAGCGCCTTTGCCCACAAGGGCGGGGTGCACGTGAGCGCCATCCTCAAGGACCCATGCGCCTATGAACATATCGATCCGGAACTGGTGGGCAACCGACGCCGGGTGCTGGTCTCGGACCTCTCGGGTAAGAGTAACATTGACTACAAGGCCCGGGAAATGGGGATCAAGGTTGGAGGAAACGGCTACGGAAGCGAGAAGATCGTCCAGGAGATCAAGAAAATGGAGGACCAGGGCTACCAGTTCGACGCTGCGGAGGGGTCCCTGGAGGTCCTCATAAAAAAGGTCACCGGCCAGTTCGTGGAGCCCTTCAAGCTGGAGTCCTTCAGGGTCACCATTGAGAAAAACGGCTCCGGCCCCAGCAGCTCCCAGGCCACGATCAAGATCTCCGTGGGCGACGACCAAGAAATCACGGCCGCAGAGGGCGACGGCCCGGTCAATGCCCTGGACAACGCCCTCAGAAAGGCCCTTTACAAGTTTTTCCCCCAGATCGACGAGATGGGCCTGGTGGACTTCAAGGTCCGCGTGATCGACGGAAGCGAGGGCACGGGGGCCAAGGTAAGGGTGCAGATCGAATCGCGGGACACCGGCGAGATCTGGTCCACCATCGGGGTGTCGGAGAACGTGATTGAGGCGAGCTGGCAGGCCCTGGTGGACAGTGTGCAGTACAAACTCTCAAGAACATCGGACAAGAAACAACCATGAAAGAAGAACCGGAGATCAAGGTGGAGATGAACGCCGCAGATTCTGCTTCCAGAGAGAATCTGCGGAGGGTTCTTATGGGATGACGTTCTGAACGCTGGATTTCGCGCACCATCAGGAATCGGAGAAGGGTTTCCCAGGAGGTTATTCCATGAAAGACAGAGTCATCATATTTGATACAACCCTCCGGGACGGCGAGCAGTCGCCCGGGGCGAGCATGAATACGGCGGAGAAACTGCGCCTGGCCATTCAGCTTGAGAAGCTGGGCGTGGATGTTATCGAGGCGGGATTTCCGGCCGCCTCCCCTGGAGACTCCGAGGCGGTAAAGCAGATTGCCTCGAGGCTCCGGCGGACCCAGGTGACGGCCCTTGCCAGGGCGTCCGTGGAGGATATCGACAAGGCTTGGGCATCCGTGAAGGATGCCGTCCATCCCAGGATCCACACCTTCATCGCCACTTCCGACAT
>JAFGPH010000018.1 GCA_016926135.1 Deltaproteobacteria bacterium | reverse complement strand
GTCACATAGGGGCCGAAGTCCTTGGTGGCCATGGGGTGGTAGTCGTCCCCGACGATTTGCTGCCCGGGGCTCTTGACCCGATCGAAGGCCTTTCTGAAGGAATCGGCCACCGCGTGCCCGAAGGCGTAATCCATATTGATGAGATAGAACCGTTTGTGGGGAGTCTTGGCAAAGTAGTTTGCCAGGATCCCCGAGTGCATGGAGGTGCTGAGGCACAACCTGAAGGAATTGGACTGGAAGTCCTTGCCCATGATTTCATCGGCTTCCTGGTGAAGGATGACATGGACGACATCGAGTTCCTTGGCGATCTTGGATATGGCAAGACCAACGGCGCTGCTTGTATGGGTGAAGAGGACCTTGGCCTTATCCTCCAGGACCGCCTTCCGGGCCTGGCGGACGGCAATATCCGGCTTCATCTGGTTGTCGTACTGAAGGAGCTTGACAGGCCTTCCGAGAAGCCCGCCCTTTGCATTCAGTTGTTCAACCCCATATTCGACAAAAGCAACGACTTCGGTGCCCACGTCCTTGAAAGGCCCGGACAGGGGCTCAATCAGTCCGAACACAATGGGTTCCTTTTTTCCCTGGGCCTCTGCCCCGGAAGGGCAGCCCACAGACAACACGATCAAAGCCACAAGTGCAATCCATACGCCTTTTCGATTCTTCATCATAAGCCTCCTCTCATTTCAAGGTAAAAGGGTTCAGCCCCGGGCGCCGGCAAGCCGGTTTCTCAAAAACACCCAGCTCGCAGGTTGCCCAATGATTCCTTGGTTTCGCTTGCGCCGTGCACCTTGTGCCCTGCGCCTCACGCCCTACGATACCTCGATGTATTGTTCCCGTATGTCCGGCCTGGATTTCAGCCCTTCGGGGGTCCCACGGAACACGATCTCTCCCTTGTTCATGATCAGGACACCCTGGGCCAGTTCCAGCACCACCTCCATGGCCTGCTCCACCAGCAGCACGGACACCCCCGAGCGGTGGATCTCCCGGATCACTTCGGCAACGGTTTCAACTACCTGCGGAGCAAGGCCTTCCGTGGGTTCATCCAGGAGAATGAGCTTCGGATCTCCCATGAGGGTGCGGCCGATGGTGAGCATCTGCTGCTCACCCCCTGAGAGATAGCCTCCCTTGAAGGAGTCCCGTTCCCCCAGGCGCGGAAAGCACTCATAGACCCTTTCAATGCTCCAGCCCCTGCCCTGATCCGGTTTCCCGCCCGACTTCATCCCCATGAGAAGGTTTTCCCTTACGGTAAGGGTGGGGAATATTCTCCGATCCTCGGGGACGTAACCTATGCCGAGCCTCGCGATCCGATAGGGCCTGAGTCCCCGGATCTCCCGACCTTGAAACCGAATCGAACCGGTCTGAGGCGGCACGATACCGATGATGCTCTTGAGGGTGGTGGACTTTCCCACGCCGTTCCTGCCCAGAAGCCCGATCACCGCATCTTCCTTGATCTCCAGGGACACGTCATGAAGGATATGGCTCTTGTCGTAGAATGTATTGATGTTGCTAAGTTCGAGCATCTGCCTTTTTCCCCAGATAGGCCGCCCTGACCCTTTCGTTAGCCCGGATCTCTTCAGGGGTCCCCGATGCCAGCACTTCACCGTAGGAGAGCACCGTAATCCGCTCGGCCAGGTGAAAGACCACCTCCATATCGTGTTCGACCACCATCAGGGTCTTTCCCCTGGTCACGTTCTTGATGAGCGCCACCGCCTCCCGTGTCTGCTCCCTCGTCATCCCCGCCGAAGGCTCATCGAGCAGGATGAGCTTCGGGTCCGTGGCGAGGGCTATGCCGATCTCCAGGGCCCGCTGCCGGCCGTAAGAGAGCTCGCTGGCAGGGGTGTCCCGGATCTCCGTCAACCCCAGGGTGCCGATAAGTTCCATCGTTTCCCGGTGTACGTCCTCCAGCCGGCGGAGCCGTACAAACGGGTGGAGCCTGACTTTCTTCTTGCAGAGAACAGCGTTTCTGAGATTCTCGTACACCGTCATGTGGGGAAACACATTGATGATCTGAAAGGAGCGTGCCAGCCCCATGCGGGATATCCGGTACGGGGCCATCCCCGTGATATCCTCACTGCAAAAAAAGATCTTCCCCTGAGACGGCCTGTACTTTCCCGTGATCACGTTGAAAAGGGTGCTCTTGCCGGCCCCGTTCGGCCCGATGACGGCATGGCATTCCCCCTCCTGAATGGAGAGGTTCACCTCCCTCAACACCTTGAGCCCCTTGAACTCCTTGTGCACGTCTTTCAGTTCCAGGATCTTCATGGCCTCTGTCCCTTCGCGTGGCCGCTCAATCCGACAAGGGCTTTCAACCTCGGGCTGGAGATCAGCCCGACAAGACCCGTCCTCGCGTACAGGACCAGCAGGATGAAGAGCACCCCTAGCACAAACTCCCACCGGTCCGTAATCCGGCTCACCCAGTCCGTAAAATAGAGGTAAACCCCGGCGCCCAGCACGGGACCCAGAAAGGAGCCCACCCCTCCGATAAAGGCCATGAAGACCACGTGCATGGACGATGCAGCGTCGATACACCCCGTGGAAACAAATCCTTGGAACAGGGCAAAGAGGCTCCCCGCCATGCCAGCAAAAAAGGCCGCCACCGTATAGAGAGTGAGCCGGGTGAGAAAGACGTTGTAGCCGATGAAACCGGCCCTCTCATCGTTCTCCTTCACGGCCCGCATGGCGTTTCCCAGAGGGGTTCGTGTCAGAGACCACTGGATCAGGACACAGATGATCACGATCGCCACCACGAGATAGTAGATGTGGACGGCGTTGTTCATGGGGACGGAACCGATGCCCGGCAAATACAAATCGGGGCGCTTCAGGCTCATTCCGTCGTCTCCCCCTGTAAGCGATCTCCACTTCAGCGCGATGGCAAAGAAGAACTGGTTGAAGGCCAGGGTAAGCAGCGCAAAATAGGCCCCCTTGAGCCGGACGCAGAAAAACCCGGCCAGGAGCCCGCCCAGGCCCCCGGCCACGCCTCCCAGGAGCAGCGCCGGAAGAAGCGGGAAACCTGCCACGTATTTGATTAGGAGGGCCACCGTGTAGGCGCCGATCCCGAAGTAGGCGGCGTGCCCGAAGGAAAGCAAACCCCCATACCCGAAGAGCAGGTTGAAGCTCACCGCGAACAGGGAGTAGAAGGCCACCTCAATCAACATGTTGATGTGTATGACCGGAAGGACATGGGGCAGCAGACCGATAAAGCCCAGGCCAATGACAATCAGGATCCCCTTGAATGCGGAGCGACTCACTCTTTCTCTCCAAAAAGACCGGTAGGTCTTACGATCAGGACGACGGCCATCAGGAGAAACTGAAACACCAGCGCGAAATCTGGCAGGATGAGTATCCCGTAAGACTGCAGCTCCCCGATCATGACGGATGCCACGAGCGCCCCCAGGAGGCTTCCGAACCCTCCAACCACAATGACCACAAAGGTATCCAGCAGGATGTCAAAGCCCATGCCCGGGTAGGTAGTCAGAAAAGGCCCGGCAATCACCCCTCCGAGCCCTGCCAGTGCGGAGCCGATGGAGAAAACCCCCAGGAACACCACCGGCACGTTGGTGCCCAGGGCATCGACCATCTCCGCATCCGAGACCGCAGCCCGGATGGTGATGCCGATCCGGGTCTTCATCAGGAGAAGTGCCATCAGCAGGAGCACCACCACGCCGCAGCAGAGAATGAAGAGCCGATAATAGGGATACGTGATCCCCATAAGGTGGAGAGTTCCGGAAAGAGACGGCGGAACCGGCACTGGAAGAGGCGAATTGCCCCAGAACCACTTGACGATCTCCCCAATGGCCAGGAAAACCCCGAAGGTCAGAAGCAACTCGTAGGCGTGCCCGTGTATGTGAATCTTCCTGAGCAGAAACCGCTCTACCAGTGCCCCTGCAAGTCCCACGCCGATGGGCGCAATGATCAGGGAAAGCCAGAAGTTCCCGGACCAGGCAACCACCGAATAGGCGACATACGCCCCCAGCATGTAAAACCCCGCATGCGCCAGGTTCAGAACCCCCATCATTCCGAATACCAGCGTCAGCCCTGAGGCCACCAGAAAGAGCAGCATCCCGTACACCAGGCCGTGGAGACCCTGGACAAGATAGATGTCAAAAGAATAGGCCGTCATTCGTCTACGTTTTCAGCAAATGTCGCTATGAAGTCTTTGACCATTTCATCGAGAGAATAGGAGACGCGCCACCCCCACTCCTCGCGGGCCTCATCGCAGCGTATTTCCCGGGGTGTGTTCCTGGCTACCTCCGTAAGGACCGGATCCGGTCTGAAGGTGATCTGCGCTTCTGGATAGTGCTTCCTGACCGTACGCGCCACATCCCCAACGGTGGGAGGAGGCATGATCTGGCCCACATTGTAGATGCGCGTGACAAGCCCTTCCGCGGACGCATGAAAGAGCGTCCTGAGACTCGCGACGGCGTCTTTCACGTAGAGCAGAGGGACGGCTGTATCCTCGGGGACTTTCACTTCAAAAGGTCTTCCCAGGACCGCAGACTGGATGAGTTGTGAATGGTACTGCCCGAACCCGGGCGATTCCACATTTGGCCCGATGATCACCGGGAGCCTGATGCCTCGCACATCCAACGCAAATTTGCGTTGATAATAGAGCCCGAGCAGTTCCGTAAAGACCTTGGTCACCCCATAGATGATCTGAGGCCTCTGCAATGTCTCTTCGGTGATCACATCGAACTTGCAGAGGTTGTTCACGTAGACGGCCAGGCTGCTCGTGATCAGCACCTTTTTCACCCCGAACAGGCGTGCCGCCTCCAACACGTGGTAGGCTCCCATGGCATTGACGTTGATGGAGGCCCAGGGATTGGCCTCTGAGGGTTCCGAAAGAAGGGCTGCGAGATGGATGATGCCCTCCACGCTGCAATCGCGCACCGCGTTGAGCACCTGCGAAAAGTCGGTGATGTCTCCACGCCGGTAGATCACGCGATCGGCCCATGCGCGCATCAGGGAATCGGGAGATTTGAGATCGAAGACGACGATCCTCTTCCCCTCGGCAATTAGATCCCTCGCCAGCAGCAGCCCCAGAAAACCCGAACCTCCCGTGATCAGAATGGTCTCAGGCACCGCTCTCTCCTTTCCCCGGATGGAGGATCTTGAGAAGCCCGATCAGCTTCTCGTCTCTTTCCCTTTCCACGTCATCCAACCGGCCGCCGGACCGGTATTCGAAGAAACCTTTGCCGCATTTTTTGCCCACATGGCCCGCATCCACTTTTTCCTTGATGATTCCGGGCGGCGCAGGGGATGTGTCCAGGGACCGGAAGATATCCTTCATGCCGAACCAGAACAGGTCCAGGCCGGCAAGGTCAATGCTCCGCAAGGGACCGATGGCGGCAAGCCTCAAACCCAGGCTCCCGGAGACAGCCCTGTCGATCTCTTCCGGTGCGGCCACACCGGCATCAAGAAGGGCAAGGGTTTCCCGAAAGAGGGCAAACTGGATGCGGTTGATCAAATGCCCGGGCACTTCCCTCAGTAAGCGAACGGGCACCTTTCCCATTCCCCGCAGCAGGGAAGCGGTCCTTTCCACCGTCTCCGGCGACGTGTGTGCCCCTTTGACCACTTCCACCACGGGAATGAGATAGGGGGGGTTGAACCAGTGGGTGGTCACGAGTCTTTCCTTGTCTCGGACCCCCTTCCCGATGTCCGTGATCTTGAGCATGGAGGTGTTGCTTGCCAGTATTGCGTCCCTGGGTGCAAGGGCCTCCATGGCGTTGAACAGTTCGGTCTTGAGTTGCAGGTTCTCCGGAACAGACTCCGTGACGAAGTGCGCCTCTCCCACGGCCTCCTCCAGATCGACGGTGGTGTTGATCCGGGCCATTGTCTCCTCGATGCCTGCTTCGTCATCGGGCAGGCCCTCGGAGAGAAATCGCAGGTTGGATTCTATGCGGTCTTCCGCTGCCTGAAGCAGGGACGTGCTGGTATCGTGCATCGTGACCCGGTATCCGCCTTGGGCGAAAACCTGGGCGATTCCATGCCCCATGAGTCCTGCACCGATGACGGCCACCAGTCGGGTCTTGGCTGCGCTCAAACACCCCCCCCTTCGGTTACGGGCGAACCCGGCGTTCAGGAAAAGAATCAATCTCGGATGTCGTGGTGCTGCACGTTTGCGAACTTACAGGCTGAGCATCTTCCTTGCCTCGGCGGACGTTGCGATTTCGCGGCCCATCTCCTCGGAAAAGCGTGCCATCTTCGCTACGATCTGGGCGTTGCTCTCCGCCAGCGCGCCTTTTGAGATGTGAACGCAATCTTCAAAGCCCACCCGCACGTTCCCGCCTGCAGCCAGGGCCACCGGGCCGATGGAATAGATGCTCAGGCCGATGGCGCAGAGAGACCACGTGGAACCTTGTGGGATCGAGTTCTTGAGAAAGACAAGGTTTTCGACCGTGGCCTGCATCCCTCCAAGAACCCCAAGCACGAACTGAAAATGGAGCGGTGGCGTCAGGGCATCCAGGGATTTGAGAACCTCGGCGTTATGGATCATGCCTGCGTCATAAATCTCGAGTTCAGGGACTACCCCGCACTGCTTCATGGTGTCGGCAAAATGGAGCAGGCTGGCCCAGGGATTCATCTGGACGTCATTCAGGACGAATTCTCTGGTCTTTCGATTGAGCATGCCGAAATTGAGGGATCCACAGTTTAGGGACGCCATCTCCGGTTTTACCCCGGGATCGGCACAGAGTTCGGGAATAACGCCGATCCTTTCGGCCAGAGGCGTATCCGGTCCAACGCCCGTAGTGACGTTGATGATCATATCCGATTCGCCCCTGATGATCTTGATCGCCTCCCTGAACAGTTCCGCCTTGTGAACGCGCTCTCCGGTCAAGGGGTCCCTGACGTGCAGATGAACTATGGACGCCCCTGCCTTCCAACCCTCAACCGCTGCCTTTGCGATCTCCGCTGGCGTATGGGGTAGATTGGGGTTCTGCTTTCTGGTGGTCAAACCACCGGTCACAGCCACTGTGATGATAGCCTTCTCCACGTCGCCTCCTCTGATTCGTCCATACCAAGGACTTTGCCTCGGATATCAAACCAGCATCAAAGCGCCAACAATTATAAAGCAATTGTCGCAGACAATAGATACATTGTCAACAATATTTCTGTGGACAAATCTGTCGGTTCCCTGTATATTCTGCCCGGAGGTCTGGATGGAAAAAAAAGGAACGACATCGGACAACGGCTTTTTGGAGCATCATCGCATCGTCGAGTCCCTCCAGGCGGATGTGGCCTCTGGCATGTTGAAGCCCGGACAGAGACTTGTGGAAAGCCATCTCTGCGAGCGTTTCGGGACCAAGAGAACACGGATCAGAGAGGTCCTGAGGCAGCTTGAGCGAGACGGGTTCGTTAGGATCATTCCGAACGTTGGTGCCACGGTGGCCCCCCTGACTCAAAAGGAGATTGAGCACACCTATGACCTGCTCGGTGTGCTTGAAGGATTGGCTGTACGGGTGATTACCCCTTTTGTCTCGGCCCAACAGTTGGAGAGGTTGGAGGTTCTCGTGAACACGATGGAGGTCACGGATACCCCCCTCCTGTTCCTTGAGTACAACCACGAATTCCACTTTGTGCTGACGAGCCTGAGTGAAAACGACCGGCTGATCAAGTTCACCGATATTCTGAGGCGCAACCAGAAACGTTACGCCACGCACAGTTTCTTGAGCCCCGGACAGATTCAGGAATCCAGGATCGATCACAGAAAGATCCTGCAGGCTATGAAGCAGGGGAGGTCCGTGGAAGCCGAGCGCTTGATGCGGAGCCACCTCCTGCGTGCTAAGAATCGTCTCATCAAGTACATGAACAAATCCCTCTAGTGCACCTCTTGACGCCCCCTCCCTGAAATGGCGACTGTATTGTCCAAATCATAACCTATCAAATTACTTGACAAAAGTGCCTGGAGATGTAGTCTGGGTTAGAAATCGGCTCTATCTGTTCACCCATCGCAGAGACAGCCATGGATGGAAGACCGGGACCCCATTTCCCTTGCAGGAGAGTGGGGTTTTCGTTTTTTGGGTCGGCAGAGAGAAACCGATTTGTGCTTGACAGGCTAAGGCTTTTCGCCTAGCGTACCCTTATCCAGGTGCAGTTGCTTAATAGGGAACCCCGTGTAAGTCGGGGACGGACCCGCCGCTGTAACCCCGCCCTTTTGCCTGACAAGGTGAAAGGGAACCCTTTCGGCCGTGAAACGCCACTGTTGCCCGTACCAGGAATGGGAAGGCTGCCGGAAGGGCGGGGAAGTCAGAAGACCTGCCTGGATGCTGGGTGGCAGTCTCCGTGGAACGAGGCTCCCACAGGATTTCCGTGGATGAAAATGGGGGATCCCCGGATCGGATGATCCGGGGATCTTTTTTTGTTCCACCCGGATCAGTTGCCCAAAAGGAAGAAAGGAGGCATGATCGGGTGATGAAAAGAACGAAGCAGGTCTTTCTGTGTTCGCTGCTCCTGTCTTTAACTGCAGTGGGACAGGCCACGGGTGAGGAAACAAAGAAAGGGCAGCCGGTCATTATGGAGGAGGTGGTTGTTACGGCGACCAAGACCGAGGAGAAGCGCCGGGACATCCCCAACAGCGTGATCGTGATGGATGAGCTGGACATCCAATCCTCGTCTGCAAAGACTGTCGGAGAACTCCTGTCCAATGAGCTGGGACTGGACTGGAGGACCTACGGCAACTACGGCGGTGCATCCGAGGAAATTCAGATCCGCGGGATGGGAGCGAACGGAACCCAGGTCTTTCTGAACGGGGCGAGTCTGAACTCGCCGTCTTTGGGTTCCGCGGATCTGGCCAAGCTCCCCCTGGGAATCATCGAACGGATCGAGGTGGTCAAGGGATCAGGCTCTTTGCTCTATGGCTCAGGCGCCATGGGGGGCACGATCCATCTCTTTACCAAAAGACCCAAACGAAACCAGACGGATTTCAAGGCCGAGGCCGGGTACGGAACGGAGAACACATACCGCCTTTTGGCCCAACACGGGATGTTCGCATCGGGGGATCTGGGGTACTACATCACTGCTGGCCGGCAGGAGACGGACGGCTTTCGAGACAACAGCGACCTTACCCATCAGGACGTCACGTTACAGCTCCTGCTTGACAGAGGGGATGCCCTGGAGGTTAACCTGTACTGCGACTACATTGACCGAAAGTACGGTCTCCCGGGCGTAAGGCCGCCTGTGGGAACCCAGCCGTATTCCGTCAACGGGACGATGTTCTACAATGCTGAGTCGAATAGCCTGCTCAACCGGGGGGCGGATGAGGACGGCCACGTGATCCTCGGGGTCAAGGGCAGGCCTCTGGGGTGGCTCGGGTACACCCTGCGAGGGGACTACACCCGCATGGAAAGCTTCAATCGGAGCCGTTACAGTTTTTCCGGCACCGGTGCCGAGACCTGGGTCACCAACAGGGTCCTGGGAGCGGAGGGAAACCTGGAGTTGCGACCTGTGGAAGAAGCGACCCTGCTTGTCGGGGTGGAACACAAGGACTACGGTTGGGAAAACGAGTCCGTTTCCCTGGACACGGCAGGCGCGCAGGTTGCGGGGTCGAGGTCCTCCACCGAGGCGGACCTCCACAGCACGGGCTCCTTTCTGGAGGCCCAGTTCAAACCGGTCCCCTCCATCAAGGTGCTTGCCGGCATCAGGCGTGAGGAGCATTCCCAGTTCGGCTCCGAGAACCTCCCCCGTTTCGGAATGATTGTAAATCCCACTGACACGACCTCCATAAAATTCACCCAGGGGAAACACTTTCTGGCCCCTACGCCCAATGATCTTTACTGGCCTGCCGGACCTTACTCCAGGGGGAATGCGGAACTGCGGCCCGAGAAGGGCTGGCATTCGGATGTCACGATGGAGCAGTCTCTTCTGAAGGACAAGGTCTTTTTTGCCTTCAGTTACTTCTTCTGGAACCTGGAGGACAAGATCCAGTGGGCCCCGGATGCCGGCTGGGTTTACACACCCCAAAATCTGGACACCTACGAGGCGAGCGGGTGGGAGATGGGGGGACGGGTCGGTCCCTTTTACGGAATGAGCCTTTCCCTCAGCTATACCATGCTTGATGCCGAGGAACGGAACCAGTTTACGAACCGAGACGCCACCTACACCCCGAAGGACCTGTTCAAGGGAAGCGTTGGATACGAGAGCGGGATCGGTTTCAGCGCCGGCGCGACCGTGAGGCACACAGGAAAGAGGTTTTACTACGGCGGCGACAGGACCATATCCGTACCCACCCATACCCTGGAATCATACTGGACGGTGGATCTCCGGGTGGAGCAGCGTCTGTGGAACCACTGGGTCTTCTCCTTCCGGGGCAACAATATCTTTGACAGGGACTATGACACCTACCTGTCCAGCTTCACCGATATGGAAACGGGACGGTCCTCGGTGGCCGGCTATCCAGGGGCCGGGAGATCCTTTTTCTTCGGGGTGAGCTATGAGTACTGAAAGGGCTCATGGCGCAAGGTGTACGGCACAAGGAGGGAGGGCAGTGCTTCCGGCCGTTCACCGGAACATCAAGAGGGTCATCTTCGCACTCTTTCTCGTCCCGGGGTTTTTCTCCTCCACCTGCCTGGCGGGGGATGGGCGCTTTCCGGTAAAGGTCATGGATGGTCTCGGGAGGGAGGTCGTCGTATCGAGTCTGCCACGACGAATCGTCTCCGCCGTGCCTTCCAACACGGAGATCCTCTATGACCTGGGCCTGAGCGAGCGGGTGATAGCGGTCACCAGCCATTGCGGTCTCACCTGCGATGTTACGGGAAAACGGGTTCTGGCAGGGTGGTCTACCCTCGATGTGGAGAAAGTCAGGTCTCTAAAGCCTGACCTGGTACTTGCCTTCGGCGGGCTTCAAGTCCCCCTTGTGGATCGGTTGGATCGGGCAGGGATCCCCACCTTTTGCTTTTCGCCGAGGACCGTGGCTGAGACCTTGGACCAGTTGAGACGCGTCGGCCGGATCACCGGCACTGAAGAGAGGGCCGACGATCTTGTGCGATCCGCTGGGGAGAGGCTGAGGGGCGTGAGGGAGAGGATCCTCCGGGTTGCGCCGGAGGAGCAGGTCACCTTCCTGCGCCTCATATCGCCCAGGGAGGGGATCGTTGCCGGGAGATATTCCTTTCAGCACGACGTGCTGGTCCAGGCAGGGGGAAGAGGGGTCATGGAGGATTTCCTCGTGCACTACGGTAGGGTGGATTTATCCAGAATAAGAACCCTGGATCCGCAGGTGATCGTGTTGAACGGTGACGACGAGGTGGCGGTAAAGAGGAATTTTGCCGCAATGGACGGGTGGAAGGATCTTCGCGCTGTGCGGGAGGGCAGGATTCGGGTGATGCCCTGCAGGCAGATCTGTCACCCCAATTTCAGGATCGTTGAGGTGGTTGAGGTCCTTTCCAGGTTCCTCTACCCCGATTGACCTTGGTAAAGATCAGTTGCGCTCCTGAGAGACCACCCCCAGGGCGGCCCGTCACAAGCCCCGTATTCGTGATCGTATTTACCAAAAGGCGTACGAAGTGATTGCCAAGACAAAGGCCATGACAGGAAAAAAGGCCGGCCGGAGAAGGCGTCGGGCCAAGGGCCTATATGTGGCTGTCCTGTGCTTCGGATTCCTGTTTGTGTCTCGAACATCGGGAACGGCGTTGGCAGAGGAGGAAATCCCCCAGCGGATCATCTCCCTGGGTCCTTCCCTGACGGAGATCATCTATCTCCTCGGGGCCGAAGAACGCCTGATCGCGAACACGGTTTACTGCAACAGCCCTCCTGCCGCCAGGCAGAAGACGAAGATCGGAACGGTGGTTCAGGCCAGCACGGAAAGAATCCTGAGCCTCCGCCCCGATTTGGTGCTCGCCATACCCCTCTCCAGGAAGAATCAGTTGAAAAGTATCGAGGATCTGGGCATCCGTGTGGCCCGCTTCAAGACCCCCCAGGGCTTCGACGCCATCTGCAACCAGGTCCTGGAACTCGGCAGAATCGTCGGAAGGGAGGAGAAGGCCCGGTTGGTGGTGTACACCATGCGGGAGGAGGTTAAGGCCATACGAGAAAGGACCCGTGATCTCACCCGGAAGCGGGTCTTCGTGCAGATCGGGGCCAGGCCCCTTTACACGGTCACACGAGATTCCTTTGTGAACGACTTCATCCGGTTTGCCGGAGGGATCAATATTGCTTTTCATGAGAGTTCCGGCATATACAGCAGGGAGAAGGTTCTTCTGGGAGACCCCGAGGTCATCATCATTGCCAGCATGGGGATTGCGGGGGAAAAGGAAAAGGCCATCTGGACGCGCTACCCCAGCATCAGCGCCGTGAAGGCGAACAATATCCATGTGGTGGAGGCGGACACCATATGCAGTCCAACACCCGTCACGTTTGTGGATGTGCTGAGAGAGATCACGGAGATCATCCACCCCGGCCTTCTGAAGGAGTGATTATGGGATCGAGAAGGGCCCGATGGTTCCTGTTGCTGTGCCTCCTCTCCTTCCTCATCCTCTGCGCCTTTGTGGTCTCAGTGGCCGTGGGGCCTGCGGCCATCCCTTTCCGAAGTATCCCCCGGATCCTCATGGAAGGAGGAGGCACAGGGGAGCACAGCATCCTTCTGTATATCCGTATACCGAGAATTCTTCTGGCCTTTGCCGTTGGCGGCGCCCTCAGCCTCGCAGGCACGATCCTCCAGGGGATGTTTCGGAATCCCCTGGTAGAGCCCTATACCCTGGGGATTTCGGGAGGAGCCTCGCTGGGGGTGTGCATCGTGGTGGTCTTCAGGCTTCAAACCTTTGTCGGTCCCATGCTTGTCCCGGCGGCGGGGTTCCTGGGAGCGGTCCTCGTCGTCTTCTCGGTCTACACCCTGAGCCTCCGTAAGGGGATGCTGAAGACCCAGGGAATGCTCCTGATCGGGGTCATGATCAGTTTCATCTCCTCCTCTCTGGTGATGCTCATGATGGCCGTCTCCCGGACCGAGGATCTCCACAGCATCGTTTTCTGGATTATGGGATCCCTTGACGAGCCGAACCCCTTTCTCGTGAATGTGGCCGCGTGGGGTTCGGTGGCGGGGCTTCTTCTCTCCTATCCTTACTCTCTGGATCTGAACGCCCTCGCCCTGGGCGAGGAAGAGGCTGTCCACCTGGGCGTCCGGGTCGAGCGAACGAAACGGGCCCTTTTCCTGATCGCATCGCTCTTGGCGGGTGTCAGCGTGGCCGTGGCGGGACTGATCGGGTTCGTGGGCCTTGTGGTTCCTCACCTGATTCGGATTTTCACGGGGATGGACCACCGCATCCTCTTCCTCGGTTCCTTCCTCGCCGGGGGATGTTTCCTGATCCTCTGTGATACCTTCGCCCGCACGATCATCGCCCCCCTGGAACTGCCGGTCGGGGTGATCACGGGGTTCATCGGCGGGACCATTTTCATTGTTGCCCTGAGCAAAAGGCGGCTGGCGCTGTGAGAGAATCGCTTCTGGAGATCCATGACCTTTCCTGTGGCTACGGGAAAACCCTCGTCCTTCGGGAGATCCACTGCACCATTGCCCCCGGTGAACTCATGGGCCTCATCGGTCCGAACGGCTCCGGGAAGACCACGCTCCTTCGGGCTGTCACGCGGCTTCTAAAGCCTCACAGGGGAAGGATTCTGCTGGAGGGGGGCGACATCTGGAGCATGGGCCTCAAGGAGTTTGCGAGGAAGGTGGCCGTCGTCCCCCAGATCGTGGAGCCCGTTTCCATGGTCGTTGAAGAATATGTGCTCCTCGGGAGACTCCCCCACTACAGCCGCTATCAGATGTTTGAGACCCGTGACGATGAGGCGATCGCACGGCGCTACCTGGGACTTACCGGCGTCCTTCATCTGAAGGAGGCCATGATGAACGAGATCAGCGGGGGTGAGAGGCAACTGGTGTCCATTGCAAGGGCCCTGGCCCAGGAGCCCTTGCTCCTGCTCCTGGACGAGCCGACGGCTCATCTGGATATCGCGCACCAGGTTCGTATCCTGGATCTCATCAAGGGCCTGAATCGCCGGCTCGGGCTCACGGTCTTTGTCGTGCTCCACGATCTGAATCTGGCCGGGGAATACTGTGACAAGGTCCTCCTTCTCCGGGAGGGGCTCCTGGTGGGCAAGGGCACTCCCGAAGAGGTCCTCACCTATGAGGCCGTGGAAGAGACCTATCGTACCGTCGTGGTGGTGGAGAGGAGTCCCCTCTCCGGAAAGCCCCATGTGTTCCTGGTGACCGGCGAGACCATGGAGGGTGCGCTTTCACGGGAGACGGGCGAAAAGGGAAAGGGCGGGAGGAAGAGAACAGAAGACGCCCCGGATGGGGAATCCTTGAAACGGGAGGAATCAATATGATGGAGTTCTTTTTCAAAGGAGGACCGGTGATGTTTCCGCTTTTCCTTTGCTCCCTGATCTCGCTCACCGTCATTCTGGAAAGACTTCTCTTCTGGATCAGGGAGGACTGGGTCCGGAACCAGCCCCTGGTGGACGAGGTGCTCGAACTCTGCCGAAAGGGGGACTGGGAGGCGATCAGGAATCGGGCCGCGGGGTCCAGGGATTACGTGATCCGAATCCTCATCAGCGGGATTTTGCACAGGGAGTTCTCCATGGCCAAGGCCATGGAGGCGTCGGCAGCCGACCAGGTGAAAAGAATGCGCAGACATCTGGGCGTGTTGGACACGATGATCACGGTGGCGCCCCTTCTGGGGATCTTCGGCACGGTCACCGGCATCGTGAAGGCCTTTGAGATCGTGGGCCAGGGCGCCGTGGCCATCCACCATCCGGAGGCGGTGACGGGAGGCATCGCAGAGGCCCTGATCACCACGGTGGCAGGCCTGGGGATCGCCATTCCATCGGTCTGCTTCTTCAACTACTTCCATTCCAGGGTCGAGAACGCCGTGCTGGCCATTGAAAAGTACGCCACAAGCCTCGAGATCGTGTACGAGAAACTGGTTCAGGGTCCAACGCCCGGGAGGAGGCAGGATGAAGGTCAGGGTTGAGAAGCCCCACCGATCGCGCATCGAGATGATCCCTGTCATCGACATGATTTTCCTGGTGCTGGTCTGCTTCACCTATGGCATGCTCTCCATGGCCGTTCACCGGGGCCTGCACGTGGCCCTCCCCACCTCTTCCGCGGCCCCGATCGACAGGCAGGACACCATCACCGTTACCGTGGACCGGGATGGAAGGGTGAGCCTTGGCAAGGCAGGGGTTCCCCTGGAGGATCTGGGACGGCGTCTCCGTGAAAAGGCGGCCGGCGCCCGGGAACCCGGCGTGCTCCTCTTTGCCCACAGGGACCTTCCCTATCAGGTTCTCTACGGCGTCCTGGATCAGATCCGCCTGGCGGGCATCCACCGGATCTCGCTTCAGGCCGAGGCGCGGCCAGGGCCGTGAAGCGGCTTCTCATGGCTGCGGCGATGGCTATCGGCCTTCACGCCTTGCTCTTCAGCGTGGAGTTGAGGAGGACTGTGAGGAAGGAGGTTGCGGGGCCGGTGTTCAAGGCCATGGATGTGTTTCTCGTGGCGGCGAGACCCGTGCGGAAGCCCGAGGTACCTGTTTCGAGGCCGGAGGAGACACCGGTTCCCGCCCCGCAACCGGCGCCGGCCCTGCCGGAAACTGTTCAGAAGAAGATCGCGCCAGAGGCGAGGGTCCGAACAAGGCCTGCCAAAAAGGACGTTGCGCCTGCTCCGGAGCCTGCCCCGGTTCCGGTGCAGCCCGCCCTTCCTTCGCGTTCAGAGGAGGATCCCAGAAAAGAGACGCCCATGCCTGGGACGGTCCGCATACCGTCGGAGACCGGCCGGCCGGCGATTCCGGAGGCTTCCTTGCCCCCCACGCTCCGGGAGGCTATCCCCATGTACCGGAGGAATCCTGCGCCTGAATACCCGGAGGTTGCAAGGCGGAGGGGGTATGAGGGAACGGTCATGCTGGACCTCCTTGTAAACAGGGAGGGGAGGGTGTCGGATGTTCGTCTTTCCCGCTCGTGCGGATTCCCCCTGCTGGACAGGGCCGCTATGACTGCGGTCAAGGGCTGGTTTTTCGAACCAGCCACCAGGGGCGCCGAGCCGGCAGAGATGTGGGTGAAGGTGCCCATCCGGTTCGAACTGAAGTGAAGCCTTGGGCAGTCCAAGATCGACTTCCCATGGCAAAGGTTGCAGGCCGGTTGACTGGCTGAAGGATTTGTATTAATATAAATTGTAACGATGGAACCAAAATGTTCTTGTAAAAGGGGATGATGCGCGAACCACCAGCCGCGATCAAGGGAAAGGGATGATGATATGCATACCGTTGCCTCGGAAGAGACTTACTCGGATGGCCAGTTGATCTTCAGGGAGGGTAGCCCGGGGGATTGGGTCTACATCATCCTTTCGGGATCGGTGGAGATCACCAAGAGCGTGGAGGGGAGGGAGGTCGTCATCGAGGTGCTGAAGGAGGGAGAGGTCTTCGGGGAGCTTGGGTTCCTGGGAGGGATCAGGAGGACGGCTGGAGCCCGGGCCGAGGGGGAGACAACCCTGGGGGTGATCGATCGGACCTTCCTGGACCATGAATTCAACAAGCTCTCCACCGACTTCAGATCCATTCTGGTGGCGGTCGTCAAGAGATTCAAGAAGATGATCGACCAGATATCCGAGACTTCCTACCGGATGGACCCCCGTCTCCCGAATACGCTCTCCCTCGCATACAAGGATCGCCAGTCTTTTGTGAAGGCGTACACGGTCAATGTCAGTCTCGGCGGTCTTTTCATCAAGACGGAGAAACCCCTAGCCAAGGGGGAGAAATTTCAATTGAAGCTTCAACTCCCGGACATCCCGGACTCCCTCATGATCCAGTGTCAGGTGGCCTGGACTAGGAAGCCCGGGGGACAGGGTGAGGCAGGTCCCGCAGGTATGGGAATCACGTTCATGCAGATGAGCCCGAAGGATGATCAGGTCTTCAAGAGATATCTCCGGGAGCTTATGATCAACAAGGAATAAGCGGAGAGGATGCCGGGAAAAAGAGAGGTTGACAGGACAGGGTTTCAGGAGTAGAAACACCGAAGATCCTCAAGGTCCTTCGGGTATGGATAGGACGAATCGGATGACGCGAAACGAGACATATGGATACATTATGAATGTTGCAGGGCGGGGTTATTACTTTACCTTGGCCGTGGCCCGCTGGTCGGGGCCCGGAGGAGGCGGATAATCCCCCCCTTCAGGGATCGAACGATCAGAGGCCATGGGCGAAAAGCTCATGGCCTCTTGGTTTTTGGGAACGCAGTGCACCTCTTCATAGAGGCATTTGGAGGTGAGGATAGGATGACAAAGCGATGGGAAGAGTTATACCATGAGAGAAAGACGACTTTGGAGAACGCCCTGAAATCCGTCAAAAGGGGCTCCAAGGTATTTCTTGGAACCGCCTGCGCAGAGCCGGGCTATCTGGTGCAAGGCCTCATCGAGCGCGGCAGCAGGCTGCACGACGTTCAGATCCTGCATTTTGTCACCCTGGGAGAGGCGCCCTATACCGAGGAGCGCTTTGACAACCGCTTTCGTCACAATGCCTTTTTCGTGGGACCTACGACCCGGGATGCTATCAACCAGGCCAGGGCCGACTACACGCCCGTCTTTATCTCCGAGATTCCCGATCTCTTTCGTAGCAGGATCGTACCCATAGACGTTGCCCTGATTCAGACCTCAACACCCGACCGTCACGGGTTCGTGAGCCTCGGGATCTCTGTGGACATCGTGAAGGCTGCGGCCGAATCGGCAAGGGTGCTCATCGCCCAGGTGAACCGCTTCATGCCCCGAACCCTGGGGGACACCTTTATCTCCGTGGAGAAGATTCACCATATCGTGGAGAAGGACGACCCCCTGCTGGAGTTTCGCTACCCAGAGCTTGACGAGGTGGGAAGGAACATCGGCAGGAATGCGGCCAAGCTCATCAATGACGGCGACACGCTCCATGTGGGTTACGGGCATATCCCGTATGGTGTCTTGAAATTCGTCGGGGATAAAAAGGCCCTCGGCGTCCACACGGAGGTCATTTCGGATGACTTCATTGATCTGATCGAAGAGGGGGTCTTCACGGGGGAGCGCAAGACCCTCCTTCCCGGCAAGGTAGTATGCAGTTTCTGCATTGGAACCCGGAGGATCTACGACTATGTCAGGGACAACCCCCGGATCGCCTTCTATCCGGCGGAGAGGGTTTACAACCCCTTGCAGATTGCGCAGAACGATCACCTGGTCTCTATCGGGAGCGCCCTGGAGGTGGACCTCAGCGGGCAGATCTGCTCGGAGTCCAAGGGACACCATTTCTACAGCGGCATCGGGGGAAGGCTGGATTTCATCCGGGGTGCAGCCATGTCCAAAGGGGGAAAGTCCGCCATCACCCTCCCGTCAACCACCAAGGACGGGGAGAGGTCCAGGATTGTGGCCAATCTCCAGGAAGGGGCGGGGGTGGTGGTGACAAGGGGTGATGTGAAGTACGTGGTGACCGAATACGGAATCGCCTACCTCCACGGGAAGACGGTGAGGGAAAGGGCCATGGCCCTCATCAACATCGCCCACCCGAGGTTTCGAAAGGGGCTCCTGGAAGAGGCCAAGAGGCAAGCCTATATCTATCCGGATCAGATCCTCATCCATACGGAGAACATCACCTACCCCGAGGAGGAGGAAACCACGGTGACCCTTTCGAACGGCACATCCGTCCACATCAGGCCCATCAAGCCCACGGATGAAGTGCAACTTCAGGATTTCTTCTACTCCCATTCGGAGGAGACCGTCTACCTCCGATACTTTCGCAGCATCCGGAGCATGCCTCATGCCACGGCCCAGACCATGGTGAATCTGGACTATCGAAACCGCATGGCCTTTGTGGCCACCCTGGGGGAAATCGGCATTGAGCGGATCATCGCCGTGGGCCGGTACGCTGCCGAAAATGAGCATTCAGGCATGGTCGAAGTGGCCTATACCACCCACGAGGATTACCAGAAACTGGGACTGGGTACCCTTCTTCAGACCCACCTGGAACGCTATGCGCGCCGTATGGGATTCAAAGGGGCCGTGGGATACCTTTTCGAACACAACGTGCCCATGCTGAAGACCTTCGCGAAGAAGGGACGGTATCAGGCGGATATCCAGGAAGACGGGATCCTGAGGGTCTGGCGCTGCTTTGAGAACGAGGAGTAAGGGGTCTTATCTCACGGCTTCAGGGGGTCGGCACAAGGTTGACAATGCTATCCTGCGGGCATATATTTACCTACCGGTAGGTAGAATACCCTTGACCTTCCCCGATGGGCTATGTTAAAGGAGCCCGCCGGGCAAAAAAGAGGAATATGCCGTGACTTTGAGAAGAAAGCCGTCCAGACCCCTCGATGAACAGACTGCGAGGATGACACTCCTGAGGGCCGGGCTCGGCCTTTTTGCGGAAAGGGGCTATGCCAGCACCTCTGTAAGGGAAATCGTCGATCAGGCAGGTGTGACAAAACCGGTGCTCTACTACTACTTCAAGAGCAAGGAAGGATTGTTCTGCGCCATACTGGACTCGGCGGCCGCAATGCAGGGTAGGCTTCTGGCGGAGGTTCTGGAGGTGCCCGGCACCGTGCAGGAGAGATTGCTCGGCCTCTGCCGCAGGATTTATGAGGGGGTCATGGAGCACCAGAGCCTCTTCCGGTTGATCCACAACCTTCTCTTCGGCCCACCCCAGGGGGCGCCTTCCTACGACCTCCAGGTTTTCCACAAAGGAATGGCGGAGGTCATCAAGACCATCTACCTGGAGGGCGTGGCAAGGGGTGAAGTCGGGAAGGAGGATGCTGAAGAGGTGGCTGGCCTGGTGCTGGGCCTGATCGATTTCTGCCTTCACGTAGATTTCTTTGACCTTGAATCGAGCGACCCGGAAAGGCCGGAGCGTTTGCTGAAACTGGCATTCCGGGGTATCGGAGGCCAATGAGGTAGACCCATGAGGATGAAGCTTTCCATTCTGGGTATGATTGTCTTCTTGCTCTTGGGGGCGCTCTCAGGGGCAGGCTGCAGCCGCTCGGAGGGTACCGTACAGGCGGAGAAGAACAGGAGTGAGGAGCAGAGGACGGTTCAGGTTTCAATCACCGAGGTCCGGCCTGTACCCATTCGAGACATCCTGGCTCTGCCTGCCCAGACAGAGGCCTGGCAGGATGTGAAGGTGGCCTCCGACGCGCCGGGCCGGGTGGAATGGGTCGGACCCCGGGAAGGGGAAAGGGTGAAGAAGGGTCAGGTCCTGGCCAAGGTCGATGTCTCGGCCCTGAAGGCTGCCCTGGATCGCGCGCGAGCGGCCTTCAACCTGGCCGAGGATCTCTATGGGCGTCGAAAGCAACTTTTCGAGCGTAAAATTATCCATCAGGAAGACCTGGACAGGAGCTTCACGGAGCGCACCCTTGCCGAGGCAAACCTGAGACAGGCCCGGATCGAATATGAGCGGGGGTTCACCCAAGCGCCGATCAACGGATTCGTGAACTATCTCTATGTGGATGAGGGAGAGTTCGTAGACCGGGGAAAGCCCGTGGCCGATCTGGTGGATCTGGACAAGATCAAAATCCAGGTGGACGTGCCGGAGATGGATGTCCGCTATATCAAGGTGGGTCAGACGGTAGGTGTCCGGATCGATGCCCTGCCCGAACTGGAGTTGACCGGGATGGTGGACTTCGTGGCCTACAAGGCCGATCCGGCCACCAGGACGTTTCAGGTGAGGGTGATCATCTCCAACACCGAACACCGGGTGAGGCCGGGGATGATCGCCAGGGTGGTGTTTCTGCGCAGGGTGATCGCAGAAGCCCTGGTGGCACCCCTCTTCGCCCTCGTCGAGAAAAGCGGCGAACGCATGGTATTCGTGGAGAAGGATGGTGTGGTCCATGCGAGAACCGTGTCCCTGGGCGTCATCGAAGGGGAGCGAATCCAGATCACCAAGGGCCTGAACCCCGGTGATCACCTGATCGTGGCAGGCCAGAGCATGATAGAAGAGGGCACGAGGGTGGAGGTTCGATGATCGTCAACCAGATCGCCCTCAAGCGCCGGGCCACGGTGATGGCTCTCCTGGTCTTCATCGTCATAGCCGGGGTTTACTGCTATGTCACCCTGCCGCGGGAAGCCTTCCCGGACATTACCATCCCCTATGTCTTCGTGACCACCACATACGAAGGGGTGGCGCCGGAGGACATGGAGAAATTGATCACCATCCCCATCGAGCGAAAGCTCAAGGGGATCTCGGATCTGGAGGAAATCCGTTCCACCTCGGCGGAGGGCCTGTCTACCGTGGCGGTGAAATTCCTGGCCGGTGTGGACATTGACGACGCCCTGCAAAAGGTCCGGGACAAGGTGGACCAGGCCAAGGCGGACCTGCCTGGCGATCTTCAGGACGATCCGGTGATCAAGGAGGTGAATTTCTCGGACATCCCGGTCATCCGGGTGGTGATTTCCGGACCCTTCAGCCTCCGGCGACTCCAGAGCTTCGCCGAGGACCTGCAGGACAGGATCGAATCTGTTCCAGGGGTGCTGGAGGCCAGGCTCACCGGCGGGATCGAGCGGGCGATCCAGGTGGAATTCGACCTGGACCGGGTGGCGGCCTACAATGTGCCTTTTTCCAGCCTGATCCAATCAGTGGTTCGCGGCAACGTCAACATGCCCGGCGGCAGCATGGACATCGGGGAGGCCAAGTACCTGGTCAGGGTACCTGAGGATTTCAAACACCCCTCGGAGATCTTTTCCATCGTGGCCTTTGTCAGGGACGGGAAGCCGGTGTACCTGAGGGACGTGGCCACCATCAACGACAGCTACAAGGATCCTCTTACGAGGAGCCGGCTCAACGGGCGGCAGAGCATTACCCTGGCGGTGATCAAACGGAGCGGCGAGAACATCGTGCGCATCACGGACGAGGTGAAGGTCGCGGTAAGGGAGATGAGAGAGCAATTGCCGCCTTCCCTGCGGATCGATCTCACCTCCGACATGTCCGAGGATGTGCGGCTCATGGTCTCGGATCTCGAGAATAACATCATTACGGGACTCCTCCTGGTCCTCATGGTGATCTTTGCGTTCATCAACGGCCAGTCCGCCGTATTCATCTCCCTGGCCATTCCCTATTCCATGCTCATCACCTTCACACTGCTCTCCGGCTTCGAAGTGACCCTGAACATGGTGGTTCTCTTCTCGCTCACCCTGGCCCTCGGCATGCTGGTGGACAACGGCATCGTCATCGTGGAGAACATCTACCGTCACATGCAGGAGGGAAAGTCCCGGGAAGATGCGGCCCTGATCGCCACGAATCAGGTCGCCTGGCCGGTCATCACCTCCACCCTGACCACCTTGGGGGCGTTCTTTCCCATCCTTTTCTGGCCCGGCATCATGGGGGAATTCATGTTCTTTCTCCCGGAGACCGTGATCATGGCACTCTCGGCATCGCTTTTTGTGGCCCTGGTCATCAACCCGGTGCTCTCGGCCCGCTTCCAGAGGGCGAAAAAAAAGGAGGGCGGTCAGGAGTCCACCGGCAGGGAGCCCTTGGTAAAGAGGATCTATCTCCGGCTCCTGACCTGGTCCCTGGGGCATCGTCTTCTGGTGATGGCCGTATGCATCGTCCTCCTGATCGGCTCAATCCTCGCGTTCGGTCGTTTCGGAAAAGGGGTCGAGTTCTTTCCTGACGTGGAGCCCAAGCGGGCTTATGTCCACATCAAGGGGCCGGAGGGGATGAACCTGGATGCCTCCGATGCCCTGGTAACCCAGGTGGAGAAGGTCGTGTCCGAATACCCGGACATCCGATACGTCATCTCCAACATCGGCTCCGTGGGAGGAGATCCCTTTTCCCAGGGAGGGACCGGGACCCACATCAACCGGGTAGTGCTGGATTTCAAGGAACTCCATCATCGCTCACGATCTTCCTCGGGGATCATCAGGGAGGTCCGGCAGCGGTTGCTCAGAATCATCCGGGGGGCAGAGGTCCAGGTGGAAAAGGAGGAAGAGGGTCCGCCCACCGGCCCCCCTGTGAATCTCGAGATCTCCGGCAAGGACATCCTGGTATTGGGTGAACTGGCAGCCAGGATCAGAGGCAAGATCAGGGACGTTCCGGGCCTGGTGGACCTGAGGGACAACTTCGTCAAGGGGAAACCCGAGATCCGGGTCCGGGTGGACAAGGAAAAGGCAGCGCTCCTGGGTCTCGATACCTACACCATCGCATACACGGTGAAGGCGGCCATCAACGGGGCCAAGGTCGGAGTCTACCGGGAAGGAAAGGACGAGTACGATATCTTGGCCAGGCTCCCGGAAAAGGACCGCAGATCCATAGAAGGCCTCAGGCGCGTGACCATATCCGGTCCTCGGGGGGAGGCCATACCGCTCACCAGTGTGGCTGAAGTCACCGTCACAAGCGGGGTAGGTGCCATCATCCGGCTGGATCAGAAGAGGGTGGTGACCATCACCGGGGATGTCTCAGGCAGACTGGCCAATGACATCATCAAGGATATCGAGGCTGTCCTGAGCAAGGAACCCGGCTGGCCCAGGGGCTATAGCTATCGTTTCACCGGCGAGCAGAGAGAGCAGGAGAAGGCCCAGGCATTCCTGAGCAAGGCCTTTGTGGGCGCCCTATTCATCATCCTCATCATTCTCATGACCCAGTTCAACTCCTTCACGACGCCGCTTATCGTGATGGCTTCCGTCATCTTTTCCCTGAACGGTGTCTTCCTCGGGCTGTTGGTCACCGGGACCCCCTTTGGCGTCATCATGACCGGTATCGGTGTGATCAGCCTCGCCGGGGTCGTGGTCAACAATGCCATCGTCTTGATCGATTACTATGGCCAGCTTCTGGAACGGGGCATCGCTTCCCGGGATGCCCTCATCAGGGCCGGACTCGTCCGCTTCCGCCCCGTCATGCTGACTGCGATCACCACCATCCTCGGGCTCCTTCCCATGGCGGTCGGGGTCAGCTTCGACTTTCGAAAATTCAGCTGGGACGTCGGGGGTGAGTCATCCCAGTGGTGGGGACCCATGGCCGTTGCAGTGATCTTCGGCCTTGCCTTTGCCACCTTGTTGACGCTTGTGGTCGTTCCTGTTCTATGTTCGCTCCAGCACGGCCTGCTGAAACGCTTCCCAAGCGAGCGGGCAGAACAGGTCGGGGCTCCGGTTGACCCAACCCATTGACAAAAAAGCATTTCTGTCGTATACGCTCCTGGTGGCCAGAGACCTCTTCTGTTCACGCACAAGGTGTTGACGTTCCTATGCCTGGGGGAGGCCGACTATGGAAAAGACGAAGAGCAAAGAGGGTAAGCATCAGATTCCTTCGTTTCAGGGCCTGAGCGAGGCTGAACTGAAGAGGTTGTACAGCCTGGCAAGGATCAGAAAGCTTCAGCCCGACGAGGTGCTCATCCGGGAGGGCGACACGGACCAGACTGTGTATATCGTCCTGGAGGGGCAACTGAGGGTCGTCAAGAAGGTCCAGGACGGAGAGGAAGTGATCGCCACACTCGGGCGGGACAGTTGGATAGGGGAGATCGCCTTTACCCGGAAGATCCCGAGGACGGCATCAGCCATTGCGGACAAGCCGTCTTTGGTCATGGTGATCGAAAAGGCGACCCTGGATGCCCTGGAGGAAAAGACCCAGCTCTTTTTCTTCAAGCGCCTGAACGATCTCGCCTTTGAGAGGATACGATCCCTTGAACTGAGGGAGCGGGACCTGGCCGGCAAGAACAGGAGGCTCCGGGAAAACCTTGTCCTGGGTCGAATCCAGACCAGGGTCGACTATGGTCGTTCCGAGACGGTACAGACCCTGCTCAAGAAGATTCCGAAGTTGCCCGTTTTTGCCAGCTCCCTTGCGGTCAAGCTTCTGGAGGAAGAGGTTTCCGCCGCCGAGATCGCCGACATGGTCAAGGGGGATCCCTCCCTTGTGGGGGTTGTCCTCAAAACGGTAAATTCCCCATATTACGGTTTTCAGAAGAAGATTTCTGATATCAACCATGCCGTGGTTCTTTTGGGGTTCAACCAGATCCACCAGCTTCTGGTGAGCGAGGGCGTCCGTCGGACCATGCCCGATACGCCCGTCTTCCGGGAACTCCACGCTCACTCCAATGCCATTTCGCAGATATCCTTTGCGATCTCTCAAACCTCCGGGGTGGGGAAGCCCTCGCAGGCAGCGACCATAGGGTTGCTCCACGACCTGGGTCGGGGAGTACTGGAATTGCTCAAGGAACAGAATCCCAAGATCAGTGTGCTCCTGGAAGGTGTGGACCATTCCCAGATGGGATCCCTCCTGCTCAGGACATGGAATCTGCCGGATCTCGTCTGGAAGAGCGTGGAGTCGCAGTGCATCCCGGAGTATTCGCCCCCGTCGGGTACCCCTCTGGACGTGAGGATCCCTGTGGCAACCCTTTACCTTGCACATCTCGCCTATGCTTTCTTGCAGGGCAAGCCGGTGGAGGAGATGCCCACTCCTTATTTGGAAGAGTACGCGACGTTATTCAGATGGGAAAGGCTCGACCTGACAAGCATTGTGGAGGAGAAACTCCACCCCTCGCTTACGAAGAGAATCGAAACCCTGCCGGTGGCCTTCAGGGAGTTGTTGAAGAGTCGTGTGAAAGGATGAGAGAGACCAATGAGAAGGGCGGACAAGGAGATCACCTTTCTGGGGAAGGATACGGAGTTTGAGGGGAAACTCCGTTTTGAGGGCACCCTCAGGATTGACGGCTACTACAAGGGTGAAATTATCTCGGACGGGAATCTGGTCGTGGGTGAGGATGCCCTCGTGGAAGGAGACATGCACGTCTCTTACGTCGTCGTCAGCGGCGAGATCCACGGAAACATTGTGGCCGATCAGCGGGCCGACCTCCGTGCGCCCGCCAAGGTTTTCGGCAATATCCTGGCGCCCGCCGTGGTGATCGATGAGGGGGTGATCTTCGAGGGGCACACCCGGATGTATCGGGCACGGGAGATCGTTGAGGGAGGAGACACGCCCATCGTCGGGTCTGATGAATACAAGGACGGCCCTCCGGTGGGGCTGACGGCCATCTACGGTATCGTGACCGACAAGGAGTCGGGAAGACCCGTCAAGAATGCAAAGATCAAATGCAAGGGATCTGAGAAGAAGCAGATCGAAACGAATGCATCAGGATACTACGAATTCATCAGCCTCAAAGAGGGGGAATGGAAACTGAAGATCGAGGCAAAGGGCTATAAGAAGGAAAAGAACAAGATCCATATTTCCGGGGAAGGCACAACCAGGCAGAATTTCGAGCTCAGGCCGAAGAAATGAATTGGGTACAATCCGCCCCGGATACGGGAAAAAGGAAACCCCATTGAGTGAAAAAGACCGAAAGGCCAAGAAAATGAGAGAAAGGTAGAGATATGGATACATTAAAATGCCCCTGGAGGAGGACCCGGAAGGAATAACACATTGAAGTTATTAATTAATGCTTTGCGTCGAATTCCCTTTTATTCCAGTTGGTTGCGGGAATATGTCAGAATTTGAAGCATTTATGGGTATTTGTGAGTCTCTTCTCGGGGGAGCGATCCTAAGTCGCCCTTTTCCCTATTCCGCTTTGACATCCTCTGAGCTTTTTTCTAAACAACCCGAATAATCTCAAAACAAAGGTTTCAGCGACCCAACCCCGCAATCCTTTTGAAGCCCGTTGGCGTTTTGCATGTCGGTCCGCCCTTCCCGATGGATACCGATCCAGGCCCGGCACGTGAAGGTGATCCTCTCCTATTGCACCTCTTTCCGGAGGAGTCATGGTCGCGTCAATTAAAGACATGAGTGACACGATACGTCTCAGGATGGACGCCCCTGAGACATGTCTTCAAGACAGCCAGGAACTGGAGGCGGTTGCCGCCCTGGCCGGCGGGGTGGCTCACCAGTTCAACAATGCCCTCGTGGCGATCGCAGGGAATATAGAACTGCTCAACATGGACCTTCCAGGCAATCCCGTCGTGGACAAATACAGTCGATCCATGAGGGCCGCCGTGGGGAGGATGACCCAGCTCACGGACCAATTGCTTGCCTATGCGAGGGGTGGAAAGTACCTTCCCATGGCCGTGTCCCTGAACGAGTCGGTGGAGACATTCCTGGCCAAGATCAGGCCGGGACTGGGACCCGCTGTCCTGCTGGAGACGCATCTGGAAACGGGTCTTCCCCAGGTGGTTGCAGATCCGGCCCAGATGCAAATGGTGCTGTCCACCCTCGTGGAGAATTCAAAGGAGGCTATGGCGGGTTCCGGCCTCATCAGGATAACGACGATGCAGGAAAGCCTGGAGGCCGAGGCCGCGGGTCCCCGCGGCCTGATCCCCGGCAAATATGTTTGTCTCCAGGTGGAGGATACCGGTGAGGGTATGGACAGGGAAACGAGAAACAGGGTTTTTGAGCCCTTCTTCACCACAAAGTGGATAGGCCGTGGCCTTGGCATGGCCGCCGTGTACGGCATCGTCAGAAACCATGAGGGGTGGATAGGGATCGAGTCCGAACCGGGAAGGGGAACGACCGTAAGGGTTTATTTGCCTGTTCCGGAGGGTGTCAGTGCCCCTGTCCAGATGGAGTTGGAGGCCGGGTTCGGCGAGGGAAGGCAGACGGTGATGGTGGTGGAGGATGAAGCTCCCGTTCTGGCCATATTTCGAGAGATCCTGGAAAGGATGGGCTTTCGTGTTCTGGGTGCAGAAACGGGTGCGGCAGCCGTGAACAAGGTCGGGAACCTTGAGGAAGGCATTGATCTGGTCATCCTGGACGTCAAGCTCCCGGATATGACGGCAAGGGATGTATACCTCTTTCTGCGGGAGGCGCGACCCCACATCAAGGTCCTGCTCTGCAGCGGCTACGACATGGACAGATCGGTTCGGGAGATCCTGGACATGGGCGCACAGGATTTCCTCCAGAAGCCTTTCGGTGTCCAATCCCTCTCGATCAAGGTAAGGGAGATCCTGGAGAAAGAAGCCAAAGCTGCCTGAAATCGGTTCCTTGCTCCCAATTAATCTGCCACAAAAGAATCGGGCAGGGTGGTCCCCTGCCCGAAATTTTTCTGTGAGGTCGATTCGCGACTAATACATGTCCTCCGAGGGCATCTGAGGCATCTGCGCCTTTTCTTTCTTGGGCTTTTCTGCGACCATCGCTTCCGTGGTCATCAAAAGACCGGCGACCGACGCCGCATTCTGAAGGGCAAACCGTGTCACCTTGGTGGGATCGATGATGCCTGCCTTCATGAGATCCTCATACTCTCCGGTTTCCGCATTGAATCCGAAACTGCCCTTTCCCTCCAGCACGCGCTGGACCACCACCGAACCCTCGAATCCGGCATTGTTGGCAATCTGTCGGAGCGGTTCTTCCAGGGACTTTCTCACCAGCTTGAGGCCCATGCTCTGATCACCCTGCAGATCCAGTTTGTCTAGGGCCTTCAGGGTGCGAACAAGGGCGACACCGCCTCCGGGCACAATCCCTTCCTCCACAGCCGCCCGAGTGGCATTCAGGGCATCCTCCACCCTGTCCTTCTTTTCCTTCATCTCGGTCTCCGTGGCCGCACCCACGTTGATCACCGCCACACCGCCGATCAGTTTTGCGAGGCGCTCCTGGAGTTTTTCACGGTCATAGTCGCTGGTGGTTTCATCGATCTGGGCCCTGATCTGCTTCACACGGCCTTCCAGGGCCTGCCGGCTACCACCGCCGTCGACAATGGTCGTGTTGTCCTTGTCTATGCTGATCCGTTTGGCCGTCCCAAGATCGTCAACGGTCACCTTTTCCAGCTTGATGCCCAGGTCCTCGCTGATGACCCGGCCGCCTGTCAGGATGGCGATATCCTCAAGCATGGCCTTCCGTCTGTCGCCGAAGCCCGGAGCCTTGACGGCCGCGACCTTCAGGGTGCCTCTCAACTTGTTCACCACCAGGGTGGCCAGGGCCTCCCCTTCCAGGTCCTCGGCAATGATCAGAAGCGGTTTTCCCATTCTCGCAACCTGCTCCAGTATGGGAACCAAGTCCTTCATAATGCTTATTTTTTTCTCATTGAGCAGGATGTAAGGGTCTTCCAGATGAACCTCCATCTTCTCGGCATTGGTCACAAAGTAGGGGCTCAGGTATCCTCGGTCAAACTGCATGCCCTCGACGATCTCCAGGGTAGTCTCCATGCCCTTGGCCTCTTCGACGGTGATGACCCCTTCCTTCCCCACCTTTTCCATGGCCTCGGCAATGATATCGCCGATGGTGGCATCATTGTTGGCCGAAACGGTACCCACCTGGGCGATCTCCTTTTTCTCTTTGGTCGGCTTGGAAAGCTTCTTCAGCTCATCCACCACCGTCTCAACCGCCTTGTCGATCCCGCGCTTGAGGGCCATGGGATTGGCACCTGCCGTGACGAGCTTGATCCCTTCCCGAACCAGGGACTGGGCAAGGATAGTCGCTGTTGTTGTTCCGTCCCCGGCCACGTCAGAGGTCTTGGATGCGACTTCCTTGACCATCTGCGCGCCCATATTCTCGAATTTGTCTTCCAGCTCAATTTCCTTGGCCACGGTGACGCCGTCCTTGGTCATCTTAGGGGAACCCCACGATTTCTCCAGCAAAACATTTCGCCCCTTGGGTCCCAGGGTTACCTTTACGGCATCAGCCAGCGTATCCACGCCTTTGATCATTCTCTCCCTGGCCTTAGCACCATATTGAATTTCTTTCGCTGCCATTCCTCTTAACCTCCTGAGTGATTATTGGACGATTCCAAGGATATCCTCTTCCCTCAAGATCAGGTGCTCCACCCCGTCGACCTTGATTTCCGTACCCGAATACTTCCCGAACAACACCCGGTCTTTCTCTTTCACCTCCAGGGGAATTCTCTCTCCCTTATCATTGAGTTTTCCGGGCCCTGCTGCAACCACCTTGCCCTCCTGGGGCTTCTCCTTGGCGGTATCGGGAATAATGATCCCGCCAGAGGTCTTCTCTTCCTGTTCAATCCTGAGAACCAATACCCTGTCATTCAATGGTCTAATCTTCATATCCCCAAAACCTCCTCCAAAAATTGTAGTGACCACCGTCCGGTTTGAAGCCAGGGGTAAACGGAAAGGACAATCCCCAATCCGGCTAACCAGCTGATTATCTTTGTTGTATAGATGAAACCGCCAAAAAGTAAGCACGCTTTGGAGGTTGTCAAGCAAAGTGCCTATTTTTATTGGGTGGGGGTAGGAGGATGGAAGCGAATGGATACCGTTGTGAAGATGTGCAAGAAAAGGGGAGTGTTGGGGGAGGACATGCCAATCCTTTGCCAGCTCTTTTCTGGAGAAAAAGCCTTTTCCGCTTTTTGGAAATGGACTCCAGCATGGAAATAAGTTAGTAAACAAGTGCTTTAAAATTGTCGCTCACCCATGGATTTGAAACCAGGAGGAGGAAGGATGGAATTCAGGAGACTTCTTGGCGGTGTGGCCCCAACTATAGCAACCTTGGCAGTCACAGGCGCCCTCACGATGGCCTCGGCGGCCCAGTTCACTGCCGACGTTGTCATTACGGGACCCGGAGGCAACTACACCCTTAAGCTCCACGTCCGGGACAATCTGTACCGTCTCCAAAAGGTCAAAGGGCCCATGAACGTTTCTCCCTATCCGACCATCGTGAACCGGGATACGGGCCTCACATGGGGGCTCAATGACCAGGTTCGCCAGTATGTGCAAATGAAGGACATCGACAAGACCGCTATGATGAACCCACTGGTCGGCTGGAAAATGACTCGAAAAGGGATGACCGAAAGGCCGGGTTCGATCGAAACCGTCAACGGCTATGAATGCGAGACATTCCTTTATTCAGGGCCAGGCGGATCGGAACCCGCCGCCAAGGTCTGGTACTCAAGAAGACTCGACCACATTGTCCGGGAAGAACGTTTCGGAATGAACGAAAACCCGGTTCTGGAACTCAGGAATATTCAGGAAGGGCCTGTGGATTCATCTCTCTTTAAGATCCCGGCTGGATATACCAAGATGGACACAGGGAGGGGAGCGGGTGATAGGCCCTCGACTCCCGCTTCGAAAAAGGCGGCCACCGCTTCCGCCTTGGAATCAAAAACCAGACCTGCGCTGGTCCTGACCGGCAAGGCGCAGACAGCGACAAACACCGCACCCCTCCCGGTTCCTGCGTCTTCATCGGATCAAGGGACAGCCGGGTCAAACCCGGCGGCCGCTTCTTCCGGAAATCTCGTGTTTATCCTGGACGCCTCTGGTTCCATGTGGGGGCAAGTGGAAGGCAAGGCCAAGATCGCCATTGCCAAGGAAGTTCTGACCGGTCTTATCAAAGATCTCCCGGATGATGCCGTCGTGGGCCTTGTGGCCTATGGCCACCGCCGCAAGGGGGACTGTAAGGACGTAGAGGAACTGGCCCCTTTGGGCAAAGTGAACAAAAACAAACTCATCAGGACCATCCAGGAACTGAGCCCCAAGGGCAAGACCCCCATTACCCTTTCCGTTCGCAATACAGCAGAGAGAATCAAACATTTGGAGGATGAGACCGCCATCATCCTGGTCTCGGATGGCAAGGAGACCTGCGAAGGCGATCCCTGCGCCTTGGTCAAGGAACTCAGGGAGGCCGGGATCCGGTTCGTGATGCACGTGATCGGTTTTGATGTTACTGAAGAAGAACGGACCCAGCTCGAGTGCATGGCCAAGGCTGGAGGCGGCGAGTATTTTACAGCTAAGACGGCCAAAGACTTTCAACTGGCGGCCAGAGAGGTGGTCAAGAAGGCAGCGGAAAAACCGCCCGTCAGCCTGAAAGTGACCTCTATTAAGGACGGAAAACCATTCAAGGCCTATGTGGAGATCCTGACCCAGTGTGGAAAAGCCCGCCGCTTTCCGTCTTCTTCCCGGGATCTATGACATCCGCGCCCAGGATCACAGTGTCATCCAGAGACCCACGGTGGACATCCAAGACGTGGAAATCGTCGAAGGCCGGACGACCGAGCGGATCGCCAATTTTGCGACGGAAGGGGTCCTGCGTGTAAAGGCGATCAAGAAGAATGCTCCGGCCAAGACCTACGTCAAGGTGTTCCGCCAGGACGATGAGAAGTACATGGGGGACGGCTGGACGCGGGAGGACGGCAAGGCGGCCGAGTTCAAGCTTCTCCCTGGTCGTTACAAGGTCTCTTTTCAAGACCAAAGCGTTGCTCAGCGTCCGGTGGTCTGGATCGAGAACGTGGAGGTGAAGGCCGATCAGACTGTGGAAAGGTTTGCCACTTTTGTGGAGGGGGGCGTGCTTGGGGTTACGGCCAACAAGAACGGTTCTCCATACAAGGCCTATGTCAAGGTATACCAGCAGCAGGACGACAAGTACATGGGGGACGGCTGGACGCGGGAGGACGGCAAGGCGGCCGAATACAACCTCCTTCCAGGCGCTTACTATGCCAAGGTGGAAGACCGCAAGGATCGGTCCGTTCGGGAAATTCGAGATATTCAGGTCCAGTCTGGAAAGACAATCACTGTCAGTGCCGCATTTCCCGTGGCAGAGGAGGTCCGGACGACCGTTAAGAAACCGAAGACCGCTCCGGCTCCCACTCCTCAAACACAACCGCAGGCAGCCCCGACACCGAAAACGGGGAGTGGTGGGACCGCACCCTCCGAATCGGGTGATCAACAGGGCTCAAGCGAGGCCGTCATGAACGGCAGGGCACCACTCATGGACGGGGCCAAGGTGATCAAGGAAATGACCTATGGTCCGAACACAAGGGTGGACCTGGAAATTCCTGCCACCCCGGAGGAGATTGTCAACTTCTACAAACAGGCCTTGACCGCCAAGGGCTGGCAACTGGGAATGGCTATGATCCAGGGAAATACGGGAGTCCTTCAGCTTAAAAAGGATGGAGGGCAACTGGTGATCAAAGCACAGGGGCAGGGGCAGAAGTCGAAGGTATCCATGGCTCTCATGGGTCAGTGATCACTTTACAATTCTGGTCGGGGCGGAGGGATTTGAACCCCCGACACCCTGCTCCCAAAGCAGGTGCGCTACCAGACTGCGCCACGCCCCGATGATGCCGCGGTGAATTCATCAAAGGACAAGAGGCAACAGGTCCTTCTTGTGCCTCCGACACTCCCGCCCGTGGGGCGGGATGCGCTACCAGACTGCGCCACGCCCCGTGATCCCACTGGACTGCAGTATATCCTTATGATTGTGCAAGATCAAGGCGCGAATTTGCCATGTCAAATAAGAGAGATCAGGGGACGGACTACGGAGGACTCAGTACCCCTTTTCATGAAAAGGGGTACTGAGGGCGGAGACCGGAAAAAGGGGGACGGGGGAAGGGGCTTTGTTTCAGTTGACAAGGCCTTCCGCGGCCACAATAATGCCGTCATGAGAACAAGGGGAAACGCTTATGGAAGACATCCAGAACCACACTGATTACAGGAATATAGATATCGATCAGGTGGGGGTAAAGGGGATCACCTATCCTATCACCGTGCTGGACAAGGATGAGGGAGAACAGCAGACCATCGCCAGGATCAACATGTACGTGAGCCTGCCCCGCTACTACAAGGGGACCCATATGAGCCGGTTCGTAGAGATCCTCAACGAGCACAGCCGTCGCGTCTCCCTCCAGAACCTCATCGGGATCATGGAGGAAGTGAAGCGCCGGTTGGATGCGGAAAGCTCTCATATGGAGATCACCTTCCCCTACTTCATCAACAAGAAGGCACCGGTCACGCGCAGCCAGGGACTGATGGAATACCAGTGTACCTTTAAGGGATCATTGGATAAAAGGGCTGACCTGATGCTCATCATCCACGTCCCGATCTCCACACTCTGTCCCTGTTCCAAGGAGATCAGCGAGTACGGCGCCCACAACCAGCGCGGTGAAGTGAGGCTCCGGGTGCGTTTCAGGCGGTTCGTCTGGATCGAGGACCTGATCAAGATGGTGGAGGACTCCGTCTCCAGCGACGTCTACTCGGTGCTGAAACGGGAGGACGAGAAATTCGTGACGGAAAGGGCATACAACAACCCCATGTTCGTGGAGGACGTGGTGCGGGAGATTGCACAGAAACTGAACAGGGACCCCAACATCACCTGGTTCAGCGTAGAAGCCGAGAACTTCGAGTCGATCCACAATCACAACGCCTACGCCTACCTCGAAAAGCACAAGACTTGAGCATCTCTCGCAGGGCACACAGAGCCTATGAGAACTGTGCGAACTCCGGCAAGTGCCGCTTCCAGCGGGGG
>JAFGPH010000147.1 GCA_016926135.1 Deltaproteobacteria bacterium | reverse complement strand
GCCGATTCGCCGAAATTGTAGCCCGGGGCCATGTAGAGCCCGTTGCTGAGCGAATCGTGGGAGGTGGAATACCTCTGGTGGAGGCTGCTGCCCAGGGCGTACTGGGCATTGAAGAGAAAGGGACCCTCGAAGGTGGGCACGTAGTCGAGTCGAAGGACGCTGTTCAGCACCCGGCTGGACTCATTGGTGATGTCCGGCGCCAGGGCGCCCTCCGTGGGTTTCAGGACCACGTTGGTATCATGCTGGGCGAAGGCGGAAAGGGTGACGCGGATCGGTCTTTCCATTTCGATCCGCTTCTCGACGAGATCCTGATACTGCCTGGCAAAGCCTGCCAGGTCGGTTGTGGGGTCCTGCTGCACGGCCGCCTGCAGGCGGTCCCTGGCCTTGCCGAACTCCTTCCGGTTGAGGTGGCACAGGGCGATCTGCACATCAGCGGACTGGGCCAGAGTGGAGTCCAGGGACTTGGCCTTTTCAAACGCCGCACACGCGTCCTGGTATCCCCCCTCCTTGGCCAGGATCAACCCCTTCAGAAAGGCCACCTTGGCAGGGAAGATGTCCTCTCTTTCCGCCACCTCGACCCACTTCTTGGCCTCTTCAACCCGGCCGCCCTCGTAAAGCTGGTAGAGGACCTCGATGAGCTCCACAAGGGCCTCCTTGATCCTGGGCGTCAGGGTGACCGCATCCCTCAGGTGAGGAAGGGCCTTCTCATAGTCCAGAAGCTGCTTGTAGGTCAGGCCCAGAAAAAAGGCCGCGGAAGAGGACCTGGGGTCTTCCTTGCGCGCCTGTTCCAGGACCTTGCTCGCCTCCCCGAAGTCTTCCTGCTTGTACAGTTCGATACCCTTGAGCAACAGGGGGCTCTCGCAACGAGCCTCTTGGCATATGGGGGAGAGAAGAAACCCAAGAATGAATAGAACAAAAAGGAACCGAAGGACTGTCCTGTTTGCCATGCCGCACCTCTCTGACAGGGTCACCGGGGAGTAAAGGGGCACGAGGGTGCCAAATTCCGGGTAGCTAAGCATAAATACCCGGGAAAGTCCATAAAAATCGCGCCCATTTCGGGATCGTGGAGAATCTTCCCTGCCCGGAGAATGGCGTTGAAAATTGATCGCAGATCGTGCTTTAATGACAAGCGAGGAAGGCAGGCCGGAGTCCCGGATTGAACCGGCCTTCCGATGAGCGACAAGGGAGGCTGCCGTTATGGATCCCAAGAGAACCCTCTTGCTGGGCTGTGTGATTTTTGTCACCCTACTGTGGTCCTGCGCCGAAGGCCCTTCCGGCGAAGGAAAACCGATTGCCCGGGTGAATGACTATGTGATCACGGAGGACGGTTTTCGGCAGGAGGTTTCGATATCCGCCCGGTACCACAACATCCTCGGACTCACCCCCGAAGACAAGCGGGAGTTCCTCAACACACAGATCAGGAAGGAACTGCTCATCCAGGCCGCGGTCTCCCAGGGGCTGGACAAGGAAGATGAATTCCGGCAGGCCATTGAAAAGTACTGGGAGCAGTTCCTGATCACCGCGCTCCTGAGGCGTGAGGGGGAGCAGATCGAGAAGGAGATCGTGGTGACCCGGGAAGAGATGGAGGCGTATTATCACCAGGTCGTCCGGAAAGACCCCAAGTCGCCGCCCCTGGAGCAGATGTTGCCGGAGGTGGAGCGGAACGTGAGGGAGATGAAAAAGACAAAGGCCCTGGACGCCTGGATCGAGAGACTCTGGAAGGACGCGAAGATCACTGTCTATGAGGACAATCTGACGGCCTTGAAGTGAAGGGCACAGAAAGGAAACCCCATGTCAGGTAAAGCAAAGAAACCCTACCGGCGCCGGATCGTGTACATCCACAAAACCTTCCAGCGCAATTTCATCTTCAAGTTCTGCCTGATCGCCCTGTGTGCCATGATCGCAGCGAGTCTCCTTGTCTATGGGTTCTCCAAGAACACCCTCACGGCGACCTATCGGTACCACCACCTTGCCCTGCAGAGGACGGGTGAGGCCATATTGCCCGCCTTGGTGATTACGAATCTGGTTGTCCTTCTGGCCTTCCTGGGGGCGACGATTCTGGTCACCCTCTATGTCTCTCACAAGATCGCCGGGCCCCTCTATCGTCTGGGCAGCAGCCTGGAATCGGTGGGCAGAGGGGATCTTTCCCTCACGATCCGGTTGCGCGAACACGACCAGTTGATGGATTTCGCCTCAACGCTCAACCGGACGATCGAAAGCCTGAAGGAGAGGGTGACCCAGATCCAGAAGGAAGTGGATGAACTGCGCGAGAAGACCCGGGGAGACGGGTGGAGCCCTGAGGAAGTCAGGGGAGATATGGAGAGCCTGCATCGGAAGATCCATGAATTGTTCAAAACCGGCGGCCAGGGTGAATCATAGTGCGCAGGTGGCTGATTCTGATTCCGTGGATCATCGGCTCGCTCTGTGGGGCAGCGGCCTTCGCTGAGGAGGGCACCTACAACTCCAGATTCGCCTCGATCCACTATCAGGATGCCTCCCTGCTCGACAGTCTCGCCCGGAAGATCCAGCCCAGCGCCCTCACCCTTTCCCTGAACCGGATCTTCATGGGCGGCACCAAGCCCTCTCCCTCGGCAAAGGCCGGCAGGTGCGTGGACCATCTCTTTCAAAGGGTGCAGGTGATCCTGGAGATGCCCAAGCCGGAACTGAAGGTCCACCTCAGGCTCTACCGAAACCAGGATGAACTCTCCGATGCCTTCAGCGCCATTACCGGAAGGCCTACCGAAATTCCGGCATTCTACTGGACACAGACCAATACCATCTACCTGAACCTGGCGAGGATCACCCCGGGGATCCTCGCCCATGAGATGGGCCATGCGGTGATCGCCCACTACTTCATCGTCAGTCCTCCCGAGAAGATCGCCGAGCTCCTGTGCCAATACGTGGACAGGGAGGTGTCCAGGGGAAATTTCTAGTGTGGTGTCTCAACGGATCCTTTACAACGTCCGTGTGTACTCAGGGCGTTCCTGTGGGCACGGCATCATGGCAAAGTCAAAGTTGAGACACCACACTAGGGTCATGACCATTGCCGGAAAGATCAAAGACTTCCTCATGCCGAAGGCGCTCGGCACGGCGGTGAAGGAGGTGCGCATCGGCCTGATCTACACGGCGGTCATGCTGGAGAACGGCGGGACAGGGGTGGCTTTCACCTTCCAGGGCGGCCCGGAAAGAGAAACCAGGTCCCTCAAGGGGCTACATCCCATGGCGGGGAGGGATGCCTCGGAACTGCTCTCGCTGCTGGATTCCCCTCAGCGTGTCGGGGCAGCCCTGGGGCTTGCAACCGCCAACGCCCTGACCAATGCGGAACGCGAAGGCCTTCACCCCGGGGACGTCCTGGACTTCCTTCCCATCGGGCCGGCGGACCGAGTCGGCATGGTGGGTTACTTCGCCCCCGTGTTGCCGCGCATCAAAAAGAAGGGGGCCTCCGTGCTCGTGTTCGAACAGAAAGCGGAAAGGGAGGGGGAGATCCTCCCCGAGGAAGAGGCCTACAGGCTCCTGCCGGAGTGCCAGGTGGCCCTCGTGACCTCCACCACCATCGTGAATCATACCGTGGACGGGATCCTCGAAGCGGCCCGCGCCTGCCGGGACGTGGCCCTCGTCGGAGCCTCCACGCCTCTCCTGGCCGAGGCCTTCGCGGATACCAATGTGAAGCTTCTTTCCGGGATCATTATCACTGAACCGGAGGCGATTCTGCGAATGGTGAGCGAAGCGGGCGGATCCCGGGCCTTCAGGGGAAACGTGCGGAAGGTGAACCTGCTTCTTGGAACGGGGGGCTTTTGACAACCTTGGGGAGGTCTGTTATGTTTCAAGGTTGGGTCGCCGTTTCGCGCCCGTCCTGAGGCCCGGATCCCCGGGTTGTCGCTATCACATTTTATCGGATGGTCGAAGGTGGATCTCCCAGCATTGAGTGCCAGGTTCAGGCGAAGGTACTACCGGGTTCTCACCCCGGCAGGTAACGTTCTCTCCCGGACCGGGGTGCATCCCCACGCGCTCACTGCCGCCGGGTTCCTCCTCAGCCTCCTGGCAGGAGCCGTCTACTGCAGCGGTTCCTTCTTCCGGGGTGCATGGATTCTGGCTCTTGCCGGCATATGCGACAGCCTGGACGGCCAGATTGCGAGAAAGACGAACAGGGAGAGCCCCTTCGGCGCCTTCTTCGACAGCACCCTCGACAGGTACAGTGACCTTTTCCCCCTTGCCGGAATGGCCTATTACTTTGCAGGGGGAAGACCTCTCAGCGGCGGCCGGATCGGCGGGGAAGCGCACCCCTGGACGGTCTTGGTCATCATCCTGGCCATGGCCGGGGCCTTCATGGTCAGTTATACCAGGGCCCGGGCGGAAGGCCTGGGCGTGGAGTGCCGGGAGGGGATCATGCAAAGGCCGGAAAGGATGGTTCTCCTCATCATCGGTTCCTTCCTGGGCTCCATACCGGGGGTGGGCATTTTCCTGATTCAGGGTACCCTCTTTGTGCTGGCCCTCACCTCCAACGCAACGGCCGTTTCCAGGATGATCCACACGCGACGGCACCTGCAGGAGAGGACGGGGAACGGGAAAGAGACGGAGAAGTTCCGCAATCCCCTTCCCACGGTGGACATCATCATCGAGACCGAGGGCGGTATCGTGCTGGTGAAAAGGAGGAACCCCCCTTACGGATGGGCCCTGCCGGGGGGGTTTGTGGATTACGGGGAAAGCCTTGAAGCGGCCGCCGTCCGGGAGGCGCGGGAAGAGACGTCCCTGGAGGTGGAACTCCTCTACCAGCTCGCCGCCTATTCGGACCCGGGGCGCGATCCAAGGCGGCACACCATCACCGTGGTCTTTGTGGCCGGGGCCTCGGGCCGGCCTCATGGCGCAGACGACGCCCTGGAGGCTCGCGTTTTCAGCCCGGATGCCGTCCCCCCTGATCTTGCCTTCGATCACGGCAGGATTTTGAACGATTATTTCAAGAGACGCGGACAAGGGCATGCACATGAATAAGATGGAACTGGTAGACATTTTCAAGAAGCGCACGAGATTCCCCTTTCGACCCAGGGCCTCTGACATCATCGACAAGCTGTTCCCGAATTTCAGGGCCGTCGAGGCAGGCGGGGTTTCCCTCGTGGCGGGGATTTGCGACTTCATGGGCAATGACATCTATGTCATCGGCCAGCAGAAACCCAAGCCCTCCGACTTGAGGAGCAGGGACGACCTCCGGAGACTCAATTACGGGATGCTCAGCGCGGACGAGCACTCCCAGATCCTCACCCTCCTCAAAGAGGCGAGGGAATCGAACCCGGACAAGACCTTCGTCTTCAGCCTTATCGACACCTACGGAGCGGATATCTCCATGGAATCGGCCCAGCACTTCCAGGCCTTCTTCATCTCCCACCTCATCCGCGAGTTCCTGACCATTCCCCTCAGAACCATCTCCCTCGTGCTGGGCGAGGGGGGGAGCGGCGGGGCACTGGCCGTCCAGGTGACGGATGTGAGGGGGATGCTCGACGACGCACTGTATGCCACGGCGCCGCCGGAGAGCATGGCCTCCATTGTTTTCCGCGATCCCACACGCATCGGCGACGCCCTCATGATCCTCAAACCCACGGCCAGGGAACTCCGGAACCTGAATGTGATCGACCGGATTGTGCCTGCCTCCAGAAACGTGGCGAACTGCCAGGAGACCTCGGATCATGTCAGGCGTTTCCTCGCCCGGGCGATCAAAGATCTCTCGCGGGTGCGCATCCGCAAGCTCATCAAGAAGAGGGAGGTGAGGGCCAGAAAATACGGGCTTTCCAAGGGATCGGGGCCTTTCTATGACTTCAAACGCTATTTCGAACTCCCCCTCAAGAAGGCCTTCTTCAAACCCCCCCCGCACATCAAGATCGTGAACTACTCCAGCCTCACCGAGGTGAGCGAGGATTACGGCAAGGCGGAACAACAGGAGACCAAGGAATTCATCGAATGCGGCGCGATTCAGGGTCAGGAAAGACGCCAGGGAGGCTGCGGGAGTCTCATCCCCCTGAAGGATTTCCTGGATAATTTCCATGTCTGCCCGTCCTGCGGCTACTCGTACACCCTCGGGGCGGAAGGGTGGATCGAGTGCCTCGCCGACCCGGAGAGTTTTCACGAACTTTACAGAAACCTGACGGTAGACCAGTTGCTGGAAGAGGATGCCATCACCGATTACTACAGGGAGTTCCTGGCCAGACAGGAAGGCCGGTCCCAGTTCAAGGAGTCCCTTGTGGTGGGGAGCGCCAGAATTCATCATTTTCAGGTGGTCATGGCGATCAGCGAATTCTATTACTGCGGCGGTTCCATGGGGGTGGTCTTCGGGGAGAAATTCAGAAGGGCCGTGGATTATGCAATCCAGGAGAATCTTCCCCTGGTCAGCGTCTGCTGCTCGGGCGGGGCCAGGCTCTATGAAGGGATATCCGCCCTGATGCAGATGGTGAAGACCGTGGAGGGCGTCAACCGGTTGAAGAAACAGGGTTTGCCTTACATATCCATCCTGGCAGATCCTGCCACAGGCGGGGCCATCGCCAGCTACGCGGCCCTTGGGGATGTGACGATTGCAGAGCCGGGTGCGCTGGTCATCTTTGCAGGCCCCAGGGTGATGAAGTCGAGCGGTTTTGAGGTAGACGAAGGACTGGTCCGTTCGGACTCACTTCATCGGCTCTCCGGACAGATCTACCAGCGTCTCGATTATTATCACGATATCCGAGGGATCCAGGAAATCAGCGAACGGAAAAGCATGAAGCTTGCCGTGGCCAAGTATCTGGAACTCTACAGCAGGACCAGCCGCAGAGATCCCCGAAAGGCCAAGAGAGCTGGCAGCAAATCATTCCTGTTTTAGTGTCCTGAGAGACCACACCCCCACGGCCCTCATCAGCATAGAACGCCATCTCCGGGAGGGCCTTGGGGCAGTATTTCCCTGGGGGGTAGTTGCTCCAGGAATTCCCGGAGACCCGGCCGAAGATAGACCTGGCTGAGATCGAAACGGGTGACCGCCCCGGCAAGCGCCTTGATCCTGTCCCCCGTGCCCGCCCGGGTGTTGATGATGATCAGGTGTTTTCCGTGAACCTTGCACAGGCCGCCCGTGGAAAAGGAGCCCTCCCCCTTGAAGGTTTCGTAGCGGACTTCGATGCCCAGATCGCGGGTCAGTTCTTCCAGTTGCTCCAGTCTCTCTTTCTCGTCCAAAGCAGGGTTCCCCTTTGTGTTCAGGTGTTACTGTAACGGTCTCCCGCACGTGGGGCAGAAGCGGAATGTGCGCTCCAAGGGCGTGCCGCATTTCGGGCACGCGGGCATCGGTCCCGTGGCTGACCCTCCCTCCTCTCCCGACAGACCCCCACAGCTCTCGCATTCCAGGAAAGGCGTGCCCTTCCTTGCCCGGAAAAGGGGCAGGAAAAAGACGGACACATAGTGGTCGGTTCGCCTGAGGCGTGCCTGACAGAGTCCACAGGAAGGACACATCCTGAGCCGGTCATCGAGGGTCTTCGTCTTTGGTTGAATTCCTGCGATAATGAAAAACATGGGATTGGGCCGACGGCTGAAGGCTCCCCGCGAGAGTGATCGTCCATCTCCGGGTAAAGATGATTTTGAGACATCACACTAGCCGGGTTACCGGGCTGGATCAAGACAAAAATGGGACCTGGGGGGAATCCCTTTGACCGAAAAGGAATTTGTGCTATTAGTTTTGCAGGGTTCGAGCCAAACCACGGACGGAATGTACTTAGAAGAGGAACAACGTATGAACGGAACAGGGATCGTGAGGGACAAGAGATACATGAACCACAGGATGGGGGATTACCACCCGGAGAGCCCGGAACGTCTTCATGCCATCTACGCCATGCTGGACGAGCCGGACATGAAGGGCAAGTTCAAGGACGTGCCGGTGAGACCCGTCGAGAGGGAGGAACTCCTCCTCGTTCATTCCCCGCACCACGTTGACAATCTGGCTGCCACGGCAGGAAAGGACTACACCTATCTGGACGCGGATACCCAGACCTGCGCCGGATCCTACGAGGCGGCCCTCCTGGCCGCGGGCGGGCTTTGCGAGGCCGTCTCCATGGTGTGCTCCGCCAAGATCGACAATGCCTTTGCCCTCGTGAGACCTCCGGGCCACCATGCCGAAAGGGGCCGGGCCATGGGCTTCTGTCTCTTCAACAATGTGGCTGTCGGGGCGCGATTCGCCCAGGAACGCCTTGGCCTTGAGCGAATCCTCATTGCCGACTGGGACCTCCATCATGGCAACGGCACGCAGCACTCCTTTGAGCAGGATCCAACCATTCTGTACTTCTCGACCCACCAGTATCCATATTATCCGGGCACCGGGGATTTCGGTGAGGCGGGAACTGGAAACGGCCGGGGATACACGGTCAATGTCCCCCTTCCCATTGGTTGCGGGGACGGTGAGTACGTCGCCATCTATGAAAAGATCCTGAAGCCGGTGGCGCTGGAGTTCAGGCCCGAGCTGGTCTTGGTCTCGGCGGGCTTCGATACCTACGTCGGGGATCCCCTGGGGGGCATGCAGGTGACTCCAGGGGGATACGCAGCCCTTGCCCGATCTCTCATGGACATGGCTTCCGCCTGCTGCGGCGGCAGACTGGTGATGACCCTCGAAGGGGGCTACGATGTGGAGGGGGAGAGGGACTCGGTCAAGGCGGTGCTCCTGGAAATGGCCGGACTCTCCGCCACCGGGGTAGAGGACCTTGCGGTCACCGCGGACGAGCGGTTCATGGAGGTGATCACCCGGTGCGTACGGGAGGTTCATCATCCCCACTGGAAGAGCCTTTGATCATCGATGGGTAACCGGGGTCGATACGGCAAGTACGGCGAGACAAAACGGCTCGAACGTCTTCGCCGTGCCGGCCAGAGGACCTCATTCCGGGCCAGGTGCGAGACGCGCGAACCATGGAGAGGTGCATTCTTCATGGCAAAGAAATATCCCGAATCCCTTGTCCGGCTACGACGTGCCCTGGAGGGGGATCTCGCCTATATCGGAGAGTTGAGCGGCAGGGTATTTGAGGTCTACGGTCCGTACCGCGAAATGGTTGCCCGCTGGTTTGAATCCCGAAAGGCCGTGACCCTCGTGGCCCTCATGGGGGAGAGACCCGTCGGGTTCGCCATGGTCGGTCGCTTCTCCGACCCATCCCGGATCCCCTTGACCGCCGAATTGCTTGCCATTGCCGTGGAACCCCGGCGACAGAAGAAGGGTGTCGGACGAATGCTCATGGAGGGGATTGAGGAGATCTCACTCCCCATGAACGTTGGGCGGCTCTTTCTCCACACCGCCGTGCAGAACCTGACGGCCCAAAGGCTGTTTGCCCGCTGCGGATATCGAAACACGGGGGTGAAGAGCGCCTTTTACCCGGCCGGCCAGGATGCGCTGCTCCTGACAAAGGACTTACCGCTTATCCTCAAATACGATCCCCCCCTTTGACCAAGGGGGCTAGGGGGGATTTGACGCGGCATGCCCCAGAAAATCCCCCCATATCCCCCTTTTTGAAAGGGGGACTTTGCAGTTTCCGTTATTTGCGGACAAGCTCTCACTCTGACGCCCCCCACTTTTTGGTCTTGAATAGAACGTGTTTCGGGCTATAATGCCTTCATAACCCACATTCCCGGAGGAAAGACATGGCGCAGATTGACGCTTTTTTCAAGCTCATGAACGAACAGGGGGCTTCCGACGTGCATCTGGTCTCGGGCCAGCAGCCGATTCTTCGGATCGGCGG
>JAFGPH010000146.1 GCA_016926135.1 Deltaproteobacteria bacterium | reverse complement strand
GGTGGCGCCTCCCCTGGCCTCCGGCCCGTAGCTCTGGGACTGAACCGCGTTGAGACCTTCGTAAAGCACCGCAGCCTCGGCAAGGATGATGGAGGCGGTGATGACACCTTGCCCTCCGGAGCCCGAAAAGACGATCCTGTAGCGTTCCCTTTCCATGGTTTACCCGGTCCTCTTTCTTGCCTTTTCAACGATTCGCGCGTATTCCTCACAGTACTCCGGCCTCTCCTCCTGAACGAAGATCCCCCTCTCCAGCAGGGTGGGATCCTTCTCTTTCTTCCCGGAACCGATGGGTGTGGTGTGTTCCTTGAAATGGTTGAGCATGTCCACGGCGTCGCCGATCCGGTTCTTCCTGCCGAAATAGGTGGGGCACTGCGAGAGGATCTCCACCACGCTGAAACCCTTGTGGATGATGGCCTTCATGAGGAGTTCCTTCATGGTGGTCACGTGGTAGGTCGTGGTGCGCGCCACAAAGGAGGCCCCGGCCCCTTTGGCCAGTTCCACGATGTCGAAAGACTCGTAGATGTTTCCAAAGGGCGCGGTGGTAGCCATGGCCCCGTAACCGGAAAGGGGAGAGAACTGGCCTCCGGTCATGCCGTAGATGTTGTTGTTCATGATGATCGCCGTGATGTCGATGTTGCGCCGGGCCGCGTGGATGAAGTGGTTGCCCCCGATGGCCAGGGCATCGCCGTCGCCCATGGGGACCAGGGTGGTCAGCTCGGGCCTGGCGAGCTTCACCCCGGTGGCAAAGGCGAGGGCCCTTCCGTGGAGGGTGTGGAGGGTGTGAAAGTCCAGGTATCCCGAGATGCGGGCGGAACACCCGATGCCCGTGACCATGACAACCTCGTTTTTGCGGATGCCCAGTTCAGCAACGGCCCGGATCAGGTTGTTCATGACGATGCCGTGGCCGCACCCGGGGCACCAGATGTGGGGCATGAACCTTTCTCTCACGTACTCCCTGACGGGCATGGCTCAGACTCCTTTTCCCTGGATCACGCGCAGGATGTTTCGAATATCCGTGGGACTGATGAAGACCCCGTCCACGCGGTTGGCCAGGAATACCTTTTCAGGGTCGTCCAGGGCCTTTTTCACCTCCTGGAGGATCTGGCCCATGTTCATCTCCACCACGACCACATACTTGGCCTGTTCGCACCTCTCCCGGACGGCATCGGCTGGGAAGGGCCAGAGGGTCTGGAGTTCCAGCAGCCCGAGGCGCTCTCCGCGGGCCCTGCGGTTCTCCACCACGTGGAGGGCGCTCCTGGCCGGCGCCCCGTAGGAGATCAATATGCCGTCCGCATCGTCCAGGAAGAACTCCTTGATCCTGGTCATCTCGCTTGCTCGTCCCTCGATCTTGTCCACCAGGTGTCGCATCAGCCCATAGGCCACCTGGGGATTGTCCGAAGGGAAGCCCCACATGTCGTGCACCAGGCCCGTCACGTTGTATCGATGCACCCCGCCGAAATCGCTCATGGGCAGTCGGCCGTCGTCCCTGGGCAGGTAGGGATGGTAGTCCGTCCCCTCCTTGACCGATGTATGGAGCCTCTCCACCAGGGGGATCTCGCCGGGTTCGGGCATGACGAGTCTTTCGCGCATATGGCCGATCACCTCGTCGAAGAGCAGGATGACCGGTGTCCGGTAGGTCTCGGAAAGGTTGAAGGCCTCCACCGTCACGGCGAACAGGTCCTGGTGGTTGGATGCGGTGAGGGTGACGATGGCATGATCGCCGTGGGTTCCCCACCGGGCCTGCATCACGTCCCCCTGGCTGACACGGGTGGGCATGCCTGTGGAGGGCCCGGCCCGCATGACGTTCACCACCACGCAGGGCACCTCGGCCATGATGGCATAGCCGATGGCCTCCTGCTTGAGGGAGAATCCGGGGCCGCTCGTTGCGGTCATGGATTTGAGGCCGGTCAGGGAGGCGCCGACAATCGCGCACATGGATGCGATCTCGTCCTCCATCTGGATGAACTTGCCGCCCCGCTCAGGCAGTCGCCGTGAAAGGGCTTCCGCAATCTCCGTGGACGGGGTAATGGGGTAGCCGGCGAAGAAGTCCAGCCCTGCATAGAGAGCAGCTTCCACGCAGGCCTCGTTTCCCTGAAGGAAAAGAATCCTGTCGTTCATAAGGTCCTCGGTCTCATTCAATGGGTCCCCCGTTCCCGGCTTGAATCTCGATGGCCATGTCCGGGCACCGGAGCTCACAGACCCCGCAGGCATTGCATTTTTCGGGATAAGCCCAGGAGGCCTTGTCCCCCGCATCCATCACGAGGGCCCCTTCGGGGCAAAAGGCGACGCAGATGCCGCAGCCTTTGCACCAGTCCGTGTTGATCTCCACTCTACCTTTGGCCTTGCCTCTTCTCTTCTGTGCCATGATGACCCTAGTCCGGAGCAGCCGGAATAGAAAAGATGGTTCGCGCAGATCCTGATCCCGCCGGGACGTATCGACGTGGGACGCGGTGCCCGGTGAGGAAGAGAAACTCTTTCATCCGAAAAAACGGTTCCACAAACGGTGGACCCTCATCTGCCAGTAGGCCACGTTGACGGGCAGGAGCATCCTGGGGTCGAAGTTGGGATCCCCCATCCGGCCCAGGGAGGAGAGATAGCTCACGTGCTGGGCTACGGAGACGGGGCATCCCTTTACATGGACAAATCTCGACGATCTTCGCCTGATACAGTGCCAGACGGCCCCCAGGATCTTGAGAAGCATATCATTGGATCGGGTCTTTGTCACCACCGGCTCCGTGTTTCGTGTGTAACTGCTGCGGATGGTCACCTTTTGACCGTCCAGGGTCCCCTCCCAGGCCGTGCAATCGCCGGCAAAGAGGACCCGTTCGTCGGGATCGAGCCGGAGGGGGCCTTTCAGCTTTCCCACCACGTAGCGGACCCTTTTCATCTTGGCGTCCACCTGGGGGTCGTAACCCCTGAAGATGTGCATGGCCTCCTGAAGTGCCCCGGGGCATCCTCCCCAGCAGTAGTCGGGGGAGTGGCGCTCCGGAAAGGTGCCCACGGCGCAGCGCAGGGGCCCGTCCGCGCCGAAGTAGTCGTCGATGCGCTCCATGCAGAACTCGAATCCTCCGGTCTTCTCTCGGACCTCTTCCAGGGGGAAGTCCCCCAGGACCTCGATTTCATCCAGGGTGCCGGGGCCGAT
>JAFGPH010000145.1 GCA_016926135.1 Deltaproteobacteria bacterium | reverse complement strand
AGGGTTGTGATGCCGTCCATGCCCGGCATCTTCAGGTCCAGCACCACGGTGTCAAAAGGCTGCTCTCCCAGTGCCCGAAGCGCTTCCTTGCCATTGTCCACGGCCCTCACTTCATAGCCCCGGCCCAAGAGCAAACGGGAAAGGGAGTGTGTGAAGTCCACTTCGTCGTCCACCAGCAGGATTCGTTTGGGGTTCATAGTGGCCTCTCCTTTTCACGGCGTGAAAGCCTAACGTTCGGTCTCTTCCGCGATGCGGATCCATCGAGTCGGTCGTTAGGTCCAGGGCGACCCAAACTTCAGCCGCCAGGAACTCGTCTTCAGCGGAATGGAACATGGTTGGTTGATAGGGGGCTTCCTTTTTGGACTATACGTGACTCAGCCTTGTGCGTCAAGGGTGATGCCAGTCCATTGTGAATCGTAGGGGTATCTGTAGACTGCCTGAATGCTTTCCCGTCCCCGTGTCCGTGGAATTGCTTCAGACAGTCCAGAACTTCAGTAACCTTCTAGGAATTTTATGCCGATGAGGAATTCATGAGATTTTCGCTGATCCTTCTGGTGTGTCTTCTGATCGTCAGCCACGTTTCGGGGGCGGCTTCCGTGTGCGCATCGGAACGGGGTGTGCCGATCCTGCTCTATCACCGCTTCGGCCCCACCGTCGTCGACAGCATGACGGTGGGGACGGAGGTCTTCGAATCGCACCTGAAGACCCTCCACCAGTATGGGTACAAGGTCACTGACGTGGGACCAGTTGAGGGCGTTGAAGGCGACGGGCTTTTTCGACTTCCAGTCCCACACCTACTGGCACCCCAATTTCAAGAAGGAACGGGAAAAGCTGCGGCCGGCAGAGTTTGAGAAACTGGTCCGCATGCAGCTGACGAAATCCCGGGAGAAGCTGGAAAAGGAAATGGGTCAGAAGGTGGACATGCTGGCCTGAGCTTTCGGAGAACCCTTCTTCTCGTCCAGCGCTTTTCGGACGGCCACCGCAAGCTCACGGGCCACAAAGGGCTTTATCACGAGCCCCCGGATGCCTGCACCCCTGAGCTTGGCTTCCGTGAGCAGCTCACTGTAGCCTGTGGAGAGAACCACGGGGATGTCGGGCCGGACCCGCATCACCTCCTGCGCCAGAAACATCCCCGTCATATGAGGCATGGTCTGGTCCGTGATCATGAGATCGAAACCCTCCGGCCTGGCCTTGAAGGCTTCCAAGGCTTCAAGGGGGCTGATTATCGACGTGACCTGGTACCCCAGTCTCTCCAGCACACCTCGGCCGATCTCGGCAATCATCTCCTCGTCATCCACAAACAGGATCCGTTCGCTGCCCCCCGGCATTGCCTCGGGGCGGACGGCCTCGACAGGGGCTATGCCGTCGAGCCTCGGCAGAAAAACCCTGAACCTGGAGCCTTTCCCCGGTTCGCTGTTCACCTCGATCCAGCCCCCGTGGCTCTTCACGATCCCGTGGACCACCGCCAGACCCAGCCCGGTGCCAACCCCCTTCTCCTTGGTGGTGAAGTAGGGATCGAAGATCCGGTCCAGGACCTCGGGGCTCATTCCATGGCCGGTATCGGAAACACTGAGCTCCACACCCACCTCACATTCCCGGACTTGTCCACAATCCTGTATTCGTAATCATCGGGGAATGTTTCCCCCTGAAGGATTCCCATGTACCTGCGGAGCGCCTCTTCCCGGTCCTCGGGATGGACGAAGGAGATGACCGCGCTGGAGGTAATCTCCTCCATCGAGTACCCGGACTGTTTGACCGCCCGCTCGTTGATGAAGACCACCTTACCCTGCTGGGTCAGCACGATCCCTTCGTTGGCGCTTTCCACGAAGAGGCGGTACTTCTCTTCACTTTCCTTCAGGGCCTGATTGGACCGGAAAAGCTCCGAATACAGCCTCTTCAATTCCTCGGTCACCTGCCCCACCTCGTCCCTGGGGTTTTCACCTTCCTGCTCGACCCTCCCCGACCGGACCATCTTCACAAGACCACCGAGCGGCCTCAGGGCGAAATCGAGACTGAGGGCAAGGACCAGGGCACTCAGGGCAAAGGCGACCAGGAAGAAATGGCTGATCACCTCCATCTGCCTGTCCGCGGAGGTGATGATGTCCTGTTTGGGCTGATGGACCACCACCCCCCAGCCCGAGGTCCTGATGGGTCTGTAGGTGGCAATCCAGGTCTCCCCTTCATAGGGGTACTCCTGTCAGCCATAGAGGCTCTCGATCCACCTGAGCGCCTCCGGTTTACTGCCCTTCCCAAGATAGCGCCGGGCAGTGGTCGACAAATTGGAGTGCCTGAGAATAACCTTGCTCACAATTTCTATTGGTCCCCCTGGGCAGAATCTCTTTTCATTTCCGCCAAGTTAGATGTCAACCTCATATAAAACATATTGACCGGACTTGCCTTTTAATGTGGCGCGATACTCCTTACGGGTCTCCACCACGCCCTTTACTTTTTCGTTGGCCTGTTCCGAGATCAGCAGTTGTGTTCCGAGATCCTTGTTTGCAGTTTCTATCCGACTTGCCAAATTAACTGCATCTCCGATAGCAGAAACCTTGCTCATCATGCCTGTATCAAAATTGCCTACAATGACTCTTCCAAAGTTTATTCCGGCCCTGATCCCGAAAGACCAATCATACATTTGATTGAGATATTCGTTAAACCTTGTCAAAGCCGTGTTCATGGCACGAACTGCATGGATGGCATCCAATACAGGATTCCTGCTATCTCCTATCGCCCCAAATAATGCCAAAATGCCGTCCCCCGCTACATCGCTGATAATCCCATTATGTTTCACGATAATCTCGTTCATCGTTTGATAGTAGCGATTCAGAACATGGACAACGTCATAAGCAGGAAGAGCCTCAGCAAACTTTGTGTAGTTTACGATATCGGTAAAGAGGATCGCTAGATCTTTCTCTTGCCCAAGCCTGGTGCCATGGGCATCACCCAGCTGTTTTAAGATGATCTTCTTGTCTAAGTCATCAATCACCGCGCGTCTAATCGCAATGTTCCCCCTTATTCTGGTTTGGCAGGCCAAACGAATATTCTGGGGTAATCCCAAATTCTCTGCTAACCGTTTTTCCTTTTCATTTCTGGGCAGGCAATTGCTCAACCCTTCCAGGATATGGATCCGGCAAGTTGAACACCGGGCATTGCCACCACAAACGTGGGCGTGGTTGATGTTGGCTTTAAGCATGGCTTCCAGTACCGTGCTGTCCAGAGACGCATAAATGGTCTGCTTGTCTGTTTGGGAGAAGATCTCAAACATGATGTCTCCTGTGGGTCTTCGAATTCTTGGGGCCATCAAGATCAACACCTCGTATGCGGTGACCGATCCCTCCATGAAACGTCGCGGGCGTATGTGCCGGCGGCCATCACGGCGTCCGCTTGACGGATGTCCAGGCTGGCCATCTCCGGCATTGTATCGTACCCGCCGGGGCGATGCAAAGTCCTTACAGGGGGTCTGGGTGAGGCAAGCATGAATTGGAGGTGGGACGGACCCTGTGAATACCTTTTTGGCGTGAATCTGCGCATAGGTCGAAGGTCCCTCTCAAGGCATTCCCCGTTACAGGGAGTTGGATTTCAGTTCCCTTGGATCATCCTAGAAGAATATGATACAATCAAAATCCCCAAGTGAGCTCTATCCGACGTTATTTCTTCGCGGGCGCAGCGGGGAGATTCCGCATGACAGGGGAAGCCTGTTCCGAGTCTCCGGATCGGTCCGGGTGAATCGGGTTTCCCTGGGAGACGAGAAGGCAGGAAGAGCAAGGAGAGGGTCATGGCAAACGGAAAGGTTCTACATGCGGCAACGGAACTGCGAAAGGTCAAGGACAGAAGACACCGGCAGGAGAGAAGGGCGCTCGTCCCCATGGACAGGAGGTGGGGGCCTTTGTGCGGTGTACGTGAAGAGAGGAGATCCCGTTCCGAGAGGAGGGACTTCCGGGACCGCCGCTGTGTATCAGATCGCAGAAGATATCTGCGCTTCCGGCTCGCGTATTTCGGGTACACCCACCTTAGAAATCATCTCAGCAAAGTCGGGGAGATCGTGGACGTGAGCCAGGGGGGACTTGCCTTCAAGTATGTGGCGGACGACGTTCCCTGCTGCGGCGCTTTTGAACTGGATGTCTATGTCAGGGAATACGGCTTTATCTGGAAAGGTATTCCCCACAAGACGGTTTCGGACATAGAAATGGAGAGAGACATTCCTTTCAGCAGTGTCCGGATGCGGCGAAGAGGCGTCGTTTTCCTGGACCTGAGTCCGGATGCTCGCGAAAAACTGGAATCCCTGCTGGGGATCCACGATCAGAACTGCGAAGACGCGAAGTGCGGCTTATGAAGGAGAGGGGATTAAGTCACACCCGTCCCGCGCCAGGCGGGACTAGAGACGCCCGTCCTCCGTAGCAGCTACTGCGGAGGGTGGACAGAGAGTGCGGAGCAGATCTTTTCCCAAAGGGAAGAAGTGTTCTCTCTGCGACCCGATCCAAAACCACGTGATTTCGTTCTCCTCAAGGAAGCCCACAGCGCGATAGTCGATGTTTATTCGGACCGAGAAAATCGGTTTGGTGGCGTGAATCCGCTTGAAATGCAGACTCGGGTAGTAAGGATTCCTGGAGAACAGCTCATAGGCTCCCTTCGCCTGCTTTCGGACTTCTTT
>JAFGPH010000144.1 GCA_016926135.1 Deltaproteobacteria bacterium | reverse complement strand
TTCACCTCCGGAGGGATCGTGGCCAGGCTCATTTCCTTTGGCTACGAAAATCCGATCGATGTGGAGATCCTGGGGTATGATTTGAAAATCTCCGAAAAGCTGGCTGAAGAAGTGGCGGCCATCATTCGTTCGACCCCGGGGGCCAAGGACGTCCGCGTCAGCCGGGAGCAGGACTATCCCCAGCAGAACATCGTCATCGACCGCGTGCGGGCGGCCCTGCTCGGGCTGAGCGTGGCCCAGGTGGCCAGGGCCGTTCAGACCTTCATCAACGGGTATCAGGCCTCCATCTTCTCCGATCCCACCACCGGAAACCAGTACAACATCACGGTGCGGTCCCGGGAGAGCGACCGGGCCTCCCTCGGCGATCTCAGCCAGATTTTCGTCTTCAACCCCCAGGGACAACCCATCCCCCTGGACAACATCGCCGAAATCTCAAGGGGAGCAGGACCGATCCAGATCGAACGGAAGTACCAGCAGCGGATCATCCACGTGACCGCCAACACCTTCGGCCGGGACCTGGGGAGCGTGGCGGCCGAGATCCAGTCCAAAATCGACAAATTGCAGATTCCCCCCAACTTCAAAGTCAACCTCAGCGGGGCCGTCGAAAGCCAGCAGGAATCCTTCATGGCCCTACTGGGCGCCTTCATCCTGGCGGTCGTTCTGGTCTATATGGTGCTGGCCTCCCAGTTCAAATCCCTCATCGACCCCTTTATCATCATGTTCTCCGTGCCCCTGGGATTGACCGGAGTGCTTTGGGCCCTCTTCCTCACCGACACCAACCTTTCGGTCACCTCCTTCATGGGGGTCATCATGATGGCCGGAATTGTGGTCAGCAACGGGATCCTGCTGGTGGATTACACCAACCGATTACGCGGCCGGGGCGTGGGGCTCGAGGAGGCCGTGATCCTGGGTGGACGGACGAGGCTGAGGCCCATTCTCATGACCACCCTGTGCACAATCCTGGGTCTCATCCCCATGGCCGTCGGCCTGGGTGAAGGCTCCGAAGCGAACTCGCCCATGGCAATCGCCGTGATCGGAGGGCTCTCGGTTTCCACCCTCCTGACCCTGGTGTTCATTCCCACACTCTACACGATCTTCGAGGCCCGCTTCAAAAGGAGCATTCATCCGGAAGAAGACGCCGGTATATGAAGGAAAGGACTCCTGATTCCATGGAAGATGAAGAAAAAAGGGCCACCACGCAGAGCAGCAAGGACTACCTGGATTTCAGGGCCGTGGCGGCCATCGTCATTCTGACCCTGCTCTGGGGCCTCAATTACCCGGCGATCAAGATCTCCAATCAGGGGATATCCCCGGTTTTCGCCTCCACCGTGCGATCCCTGGTTGCCTCCATCTGCGGCATCCTCTATTGCCTGAGAAACAAAGAGAGGCTCTTTCACAAAGACATCATGCTGTTCCACGGCTTCATGGTGGGGCTTCTGTTCGGCCTGGAGTTCGCCTGCATCTACTTCGGGCTTCTTTACACCGACGCAGCGCGATCCGTGGTGTTTGTCTATCTGAGCCCTTTCGTGGTGGCCGTTGGCGCCCATTTTTTCCTCAAAGGGGATCGCCTGACCTTCCTGAAATTCGTCGGCCTCCTTCTCGCCTTTCTGGGAGTCGTCATCGTGTTCCAGGGAAGACCGAGCACAGCCAAGCCAACCATGCTTCTGGGGGATGCTCTGCAGATCGCGGCCGCCTTCCTGTGGGGGGCCACCACCCTTTACATCAAGAGGTTCATGGCCCAGAGGGTGCATCCCATCAACACCTTCCTCTACCAGCTCGTCTTTTCCATCCCCATTCTGCTCGTCGTGAGCCTCATACTCGAACCCCAGTGGATCATAAAGATCGACCTGAGCGTCGTGCTTTCCCTTTTCTACCAGTCGGTCATCGTGGCCTTCGCTAGCTATTTTGTGTGGTTCAAGCTCATCCATGAATATGCCGTGAGCCGCCTCTCGGCCTTCACCTTCTTCACACCCATCTTCGGGGTCCTCTTCGGCATTCTCTTCGTGGGGGAGGAACTCACCCGCTCCCTGATGGTGGGGCTCCCTATGGTCTGTCTGGGGATCTTCTTCGTCAACTGGAGAACGGCGGGTAAAGGGTAATTGTCAGAAACGCACCCAATGAAAAAGGAGGGACTTTATGGAAACCCATGATCTGGTGCCGGATCGCCAGCTGGAACACGTGGGATTGCACAACCTCAGAGTAGTCTACTGGAACAGGTCCACGCCGGAGCTTTACGAGCATGCCGTCCGTCGCTACGAGGGCCAGATCGCCCATCTGGGCCCCCTGGTGGTATCCATGGGGCAGCATACCGGCCGTGCTGCAAGGGATAAATACGTCGTGGACGATCCCAAAACGACCGGGGATGTCTGGTGGGGAAAGGTCAACGTGAAGTATCCGGAAGAGAAGTTCGACGCCCTTCACAGACGCATGGCCGCCTATCTCCAGGGAAAGACGGTGTTTGCCCAGGACTGTTACGCGGGGGCGGAGCCCAAGTACCGGCAATCCGTGCGGGTCGTCACGGAATTTGCATGGCACAGTCTTTTTGCCCGCAACATGTTCATCCAGCTGCCCAGGGATCTAGCGGTGATCAAGGCGTTCGTCCCCGACTTTACCGTTCTCCACTGCCCGAATTTCCACGCAGACCCGGAGGACGACCTGACCCGCAGCGGGACCTTTGTCGCCCTTCACATCAGCAGGAAGCTGGTGCTCATCGGCGGGACGGCCTATGCCGGGGAAATCAAGAAATCCATCTTCACGGCCCTCAATTTCCTCCTCCCTGGTCAGGATGTCCTCTCCATGCACTGCTCGGCCAACGTGAACAAGGACGACCCGGACGACGTGGCCATATTCTTCGGCCTCTCCGGCACCGGAAAGACGACCCTGTCGGCCGATCCGAACAGGCTCCTGATCGGCGACGACGAGCACGGCTGGTCCGACGACGGCATATTCAACTTTGAAGGGGGGTGCTATGCCAAGGTGATCCACCTCTCCGCCGCCTCGGAGCCCGAGATCTATGAGTGCACCCGTCGTTTCGGCACGATCCTGGAGAACGTCGCCATCGATACAAGTATCCGGCGTGTGGACCTGAATGATGCCACCCTGACGGAAAACACCAGGGCCTCCTACCCCCTGACCCATCTGCCCAACATCGTGCCCTCCGGCAGGGTCGGACATCCACGCAACGTGGTCATGCTGACGGCCGACGCCTTCGGGGTTCTGCCGCCCATCGCCAGGCTGACCGAGGACCAGGCCATGTATCACTTCATCAGCGGCTACACCGCCAAGGTGGCCGGCACGGAAAAGGGAGTAAAGGAGCCGGCGGCAACGTTCAGCGCCTGTTTCGGCGCGCCTTTCATGGTGCGCCACCCCTCCGTCTACGCCCAGATGCTGGCCAGGAAGATCCGGGAGCACAAAGCCAACTGCTGGTTGGTCAATACGGGGTGGAGTGGAGGGCCCTACGGGGTGGGGTCGCGCATGAAGATCGAGTACACGCGCGCCCTTCTGAACGCCGCGCTCGGCGGAGCGCTTGAAAAGGCCGCCACGCGGCCTGATCCGGTATTCGGCTTCCTCGCGCCCACGGAGTGCCCGGGAGTGCCGTCCGAGATCCTGGACCCGCGCAGGACCTGGCCTGTTCCATCCGACTACGATGCCCAGGCCAGGAAGCTCGCAGTGCTCTTCCAGGAGAACTTCGAGCAGTTCAGGGACCAGTCCCCGAAGGGTGTTCAGGAGGCCGGACCACGAATGCAATAGGTTCATGGGGCGATTTCCGGAGACGCGGCGAAATGGCGAGGCGACGCAGGAGACCACCCCGGGGGCGTGCCCGACACGTGTCTGCCTCCTTTCCGCCCTGCCTCTTTTCTCCGCCTCAAGCGGACCCTACGCACAGCAACAGCTCGGCGAAGAGTCTCGCAGCGGCAATCACCTCCTTGAAGGGGATGGACTCGTCCGGTGCATGGGCCTTCTCCAGGCTTCCAGGCCCGATCAGGACGGGCTTCACCCCTGCCCTCCAGAGCTGGTTGGCATCGGAGTGACTGACAAAGGATGCGGGTTTCCAGGCAAGGTTGCTCTTCCCGTAAGCCGACTTCAGTGCCGCCACGAAAGGACCCTTCTCGGGGAGTGTATAGCCGGCATCGATGGTTGCGATTCGGAGTGTGGTCTCTACCGATGAATGGCCCTTTCTTTCCCGCTCAACGCTTTCTTCCAGTTCAGAGGTGATCTCCCCTATGGGAGCACCTGGCGGCATGTGGATATCCAGCCATGCCTCGCACCGCTCC
>JAFGPH010000017.1 GCA_016926135.1 Deltaproteobacteria bacterium | reverse complement strand
GAGGAATCGGCCGATTTCGCCGACCTGATCCGGAGAGCCGGGAAGGGCATCACCCTGCTGATCGTCGAGCACGACATGGACAACGTCTTCAGACTGGCAAACCGGATCACGGTCCTGTATCACGGCACCGTCCTGGCAGAAGGCGAGCCGCACGAGATTGCCGATCATCCCGGCGTGAAGGAGGTCCACCTCGGCGCCCGTGATCCTCTTGCCAAACCCAAATGAATCTCCCTTTTCTGAAGTATGGATTGCTGACTGGTCTGGGCCTGGGGCCGATGCGCATCATTACTTTCATCGAAGATCCACAGGTGATAAAGAATCTGGTGCGCTGAACCCTTGAACGGTTCGGGCATGTCCATATTGCCGCTTGCAGTGCCGCGGTAAACATCCATTTCGACCCTTTGACGGAAATATCCGACAGGGCGTTCAATAAGAACATGAACGCAAACGCCAAATCAACCCTTTGGCTTTGCCGGCTGGTTTTTCCCGGAATGGTTGAAAGGGAGGTGGCTGTCATTTTCGCATCCGACGCCAGCAGGTTCATGACCGGGCAAACCCTGATCATCGACGGATGTGTGACGGCACTAGGATCTTGACATATCTCACTCCCAAAAGGTATCTTTCGAGTTGGGCTGCCAGGGAGCAGATTTTCCTGATCTTCACTCAATACCGGGTTCTCAAAGACTCTTCCGTCAAGAACCCAATCAGGATGGGAGAAATCATGAACGACGCGAGCGCACTGGACGGGAAGATTATCCTTGTCGTAGACGATGAACCGGACGTCCTGGAGATACTGGAAGAGGAGCTCCGGATGTGCATCGTCTACAAGGCCCGGGACGAAGAGACTGCGACGCAGTACCTGTTGAGCTTCACCTTCGACTTTGTCATTCTGGACATCATGGGGGTGAATGGCTTCGAGCTGCTGAAGACAAGCGTTTCAAGAGGATTCCCGACCGTCATGCTCACCGCTCACGCCATGACGCCGGAGGCTCTGAAGAAATCGATGAAATTGGGGGCGGTCTCTTTTCTCCCAAAGGAGAAGATGGGCGAGATTAGGACATTCCTAACGGACGTAGCCCTGCAGGAAGGAAAAGCGGTCTGGTCCACCCTCTTTCACAGACTGAACGATCTCTTTGGCAGACGGTTCGGGAATGACTGGAAAGAGAGCGATCGAATATTCGAGGAGTTTGCTGATGAGGTGACACGCAGCAGCGAAAGAGACCCCGACAATAAACAAACCTGAGGCCATTTCACTTGAGCTCTTGCCGTTGAGTCCGACTCCCCATCCTGCCTGCCTCCGGTGGCGAGGGCGCCACCCACGTCTAGGGGGCCTTCGCCTCCGAGAGTCTCTCGACCCGCTCCTGGGCCTCTTTCGACGCGCCTGCCGGGAAGAGGTAGAAAGTCTTCGGATCCGTGGCCTTGTAGGGAAGCAGAGGCTCGGAACGCCGGCGTTTCTCATGGATGGGGCTGCCGGGATCATCAAGATCCCCGAACACCATGGCCTTTGACGGGCACCCTTCAACACACGCCGGCTCCCTCCCTGCATCAATCCGGTGCACGCACATGGTGCACATGGAGGCTTTCCCAGGGGGTTGCAGCCGATGGGGGGCAGCGCCGGATTCAGGGGACAAAACTTGTCCGGGGAAGTATACCGACTCAGGATTGATATCGATCATGCCGTAGGGACAGGCCTTGATGCACTCGCCGTGCCCCTGGCACTTCTCCTGATCGATCAGGATGATCCCTTCCGGCCTCATGTAGATCGCGTGCTCGGGGCAGGCCTTCAGACAGGGCGGATTGCTGCAGTGCATGCACCCGACACGGAAATAAATGATCCGGTGGAGGGGCTCGCTCTCCAGGGCCAGGACTCTGTTCCACCATACCCCGGGCCTGGTTAGGTTTTCCTGCTTACAGGCGATGACGCAGGTCATGCACCCCGTGCATCGATTCGCATCAATGACGATACCGTATCTCGCCATCTTTTTCTCCCTCCGTTTTTTGCCTTTTGATTTTCAGACCTTCACCACCTCACAGACGACTTCTTTGTAAGGGGGGAATCCGGAAATGGGGTCGAACTTCCTCGGGATCAGTTCGTTCACGTTGGCCTCGGCCCACCCATGCATGACCCCGACCACACCGGGAGGGACCATGATGGTAGGTTTAGCCCTCACCTTCATCCGACCCCAGGCGGTTTTCAGAAGCACCTCGTCTCCCCGCTCAATTCTTCTCCATGCAGCGTCCTCCGGGTTGATTGTCAAGAGCGGTCCCCCTTGGAGTTCCAGAAGCCAGGGAGAATCCTGACGCCATTTGCTGTGGGTGATGTAGGGGACCCTCGCCCCGGAGATCAGGATGAGGGGGTATTCCCGGGTCGTCTTCATGGGTTCCCGGTACTCCGGGAGACCAGGATAGCCGTGTTTCTCAAGGGTCAAAGAGACGGCCTCGATCTTTCCCGACGGTGTCATAAAGCCGGGTTTCCCGTCCGGTCTCATGCTCCCCGTTTCATATTTCCGGTAGAGCTCAGGCCCTTCAGCCGGGACCTGGACCCCCTGTTCCGGATTCCTCCTCAAGTCGTCATAGCTGATCTTCCACTGCCCCAGGATATCATTGCACGCGGCCTCCACATCCCCGTGGAAGAAGGCGTCAGGATGGCCCAGACGCATGCCGATCTCCAGTGCGATCTGCCAGTCTTCCTTGCATTCCCCGAAGGGTTTGACAGGGGTCCGGCCGAACAACTGCCTGCCGAAAAAAGCAAAAGGGGCGAGCCTCTCGTAATTCATCGCGGCCGGCAGCAGCAGGTCCACGAAGCGGTGGGTCTGAGGCCGGTAAAAATAGTCCACGGCCATGGAGAACTCCAGGCTTGCTATGGCCTGCTGGTATTCATGACTCTGGGGCCAGATCATCATGTTCAGCCCCCAACCGAGAAAGGCCTTGATTTTCCCCTCCCTGACCCACTCCACGAGGAAATTGGTCTGGACCTCAAACATCTTTTCCGCCCAAGCGGGAAAGAGCGGAAGATCGAGCCGGTGATTCCTCATCGCGGCTGCCTTCTCCCTGAGGCAAAACTTTGGGGGCCCTTCGGCCCATGGGCCTGCCATCTCCACCAGGGGATGGGTCGGTTTCAATACGGCACCCGGCACATCGATGTACCCGCAGATTGCCGGGACCAGCAATATGGCCCGGTGGTTATTCGTCGCATTGAGGTCATGGGTCGTCCCCTGGGCGCTGGTCAGTAGGCCGCCTGGCCGCAGAGTGGCGTAAAGCCGTGCCGCCTCCACGATCTTCCCCGCCGGCACCCCGGTGATCGCCTCGACCCGGTCCGGTGTGAAAGCCCTGACGTACTCCCGCAACTCAGCAATGCCATGAATCCACCTCTTGCAGAAATTCTGATCCTCAAGCCCCTCCTTGAAGATCACCTGCATCATGCCCGCGGCAAGCGCGGCCGTTGTGGCAGGCCGGGGTTGCAGGTGGATGTCGGCTAAGCTTCCGGCTGTCGGCGTGACCCTGGGATCTACCACAATGAAGGTGACGCCGCGCTCCTTGGCGTCGGCAAGCTGTGCCTGGCACATGAAGGGCTGACCGGAATAGGCAGGGTTCG
>JAFGPH010000143.1 GCA_016926135.1 Deltaproteobacteria bacterium | reverse complement strand
TGGGTTTGAAAGAAACGCTCTTGCCCTTCCCTGTCCACGATACGCTCTGAGATCGTGGCCGGGCCTCCGGCCAGGACGGCCCGATCATCCGCCGCCATCTGGTCGGCCATTTCAGGCGGCAGGAGGTCAGAAACGGATTTCCCCACTGCGTCTGTCCAACCGAAAAGATCCTGCAGGAAGCGGTTGGCGTACAGCATGCGCCCCTCTTCATCCTTCATAAACGCGGAGGCGGGAAGATGGTCCATGAAGACCTCGAAGCGCGCCTCGCTCTCTCTCAGGGTCGCCTCGACCTCTTCTCGGCCCTTGATCTCACGTCTGAGCGATTCATTGGCAGCCTCGAGACCTTTCCTCTGCTCCTCGAGAAGATCGAGGGATTCCTCGATGCGCCTTCTCAACATCTCGGGCGCAATGACCGTGATGCTTACGATCATGAAAAACACGAACACCGCGGTGAACCATGCGGCAGCAGATCGGGACGTGAGCATGTGCTCCGGGAAGATGTCAATGAAACCCGTCGTCATTCCGGAGGCCACCAGGCCTATGGTCGCCAGGATGACAAGAATGGCAAATGCCCCTCCCCTGAGACCGAAGAGCACCGCGGCCAGGAAGCCCACCCCGAGCATGAGTTGGAGACCCACGCCACTCATCCCGATCCTGATCAGGATAGCCAGGGCTATCAGGTACAGGGAGAAGACCAGGACCAAAGCCCGGAACCTGTAGGGCAGTTGACGGGATGCCAGGGTCGCCGCCACAAACAGAAGGTATATGCCTGCATAGGCGACGGAAAAACCCCATCTTCCCTGCATGTAGGATTGAGTCGCCCCGATGCTCACCGCGGGCAGACCAAGCAGCGAAAAAACGAAGAGGAGCTTGTCCAGGATCGTCCTGCGGACTTCCGCAATCTCCGGTCTCTCTGTTTTCCCTTTTTGAGAAAACCCCAGATATTCCAGGGAAGTTCTCATCCTACCCTCCTGCGATATGCATGTGATCCTCCAGGCCCGCGCCGAGCAACCCCTGTTCCTGATCCAGCGGTCTTTTCCCTGTCGCCAGTCGACTCCTACCTGGCCCCATCGAAAAACTCCTCAAGCTCCACGAAAGGGAAGACGCGGGAATCGGCTTCCCGTACACTCGCATAGTATAAAAAAGCAATATCGATGCCAATCGACGATATACGACCATATTACATGTAATATCAGGGCTTTCTCGCGCTTTCCCGGAGAAAAAGCCCACATGAAACGAAAGAAAAGGTGGGTCCAATGACGGTACGCTGACTCCCCGATCAAGAGAAATGTCACGCCTCTATCGTCTTTTTCAGCTTCTGCTTCATCTCCCTGTCCAGTTCTTCCAGCCCCTGCTTCCACTCGTGATCCGCTTCCAGATTGGGAATGACGGCCGAACCGGATATTCCCAGATCGCTCAGCCTCAGCCTCAGCCTTTCCTCATGTTCATCTCTTCGGCGCACAACCCGATCCACGAAGCCATCCAGAATCTCTCTGGCGGCCGCCACGCCGGTGCCGGGGACCAGCTCCAGGATTCTCAAAAAGGGTTCATTGTCCCAGCCCAGGTGGATGTGCCCCACGGCCTCCTCCACAAGAAACCTCCTCACCGTGTCCTTGTCCCCGCTCTCGCGATCGAGGTCGGCCACCCCTTCCTCAAACCTCAGCCCGGTGATGACGCCGTCCGCATATCTTTGGACGAGGCCTGTCACCTTCCCTGCAGTCTCCTGTTCCTTGAATGCCCGCTTCTCCTCCTCCGTCATGGTGAGGTTCTTGGTCTTCTCCATGATGATGTCCAAAGTGCTCTTGATCTCACCCATGGAATACCTCCGAAGAATGGAGTGATGGAGTAATGGAGTGTTGGAGTGATGGTTCAATCAACGCCATAGGCGGCATTGCTCTCCCTTATCATCAATTGATCGATCCAAGTGTCTTCTTCCCGCTTCTGTTCAAGGCTCTCAACGAGCTTCAGAAGACCGTTCTCAAGCTTGTAAGCCAGGTTATCGAGTTTCTCATAATCCTCTATAGAAATCTGGTTCGCCTTTCTGCAAGCATGCAGCCCGGAAACCGTCTCACCTAATGAACTCAAGGCAATGTAAAGGAAATTGAGGTACTCTCGAATCGAGCGCCCACAGTAACCCTCTGCAATATTGCGGTGAACCGAATCACTTGAGGCCATTGCCTGAGAAGCAACACGCCTCAACTCATAAGGGAAGTCCCTGAAACTCTGCACGTCTCGGTGTAGTATTCAATCGCATCGTTCCAGACCCTCAACTGCTGATAACCCCGATTCTTGTTCTTCCTCATTCCCATCACTCCATTACTCCATTCTTCCAATCCCGAGTTCCAGCATGATGGCATCATGAATTTTCGGCCGGAACGCTTTCATATTCTCCTGGCCTTCCCTTGTGGGATGCACCCGGTTCGTCAGGAGAACGGCCGTCACGTCCTTCACCGGGTCCATCCAAACGGACGTCCCCGTAAATCCCGTATGTCCCACGCTCTGCCGTGAAAAATACCTGCCTGCGCTGGAACCCTCAAGGGCGCGTGTGTCCCATCCCAGTGCCCAGTCGCTCCCTGCCACGACATCCTGCCGTCTGAAAAACTCCCTCACCGTTTCAGGCCTGAAGAAATCGTCTCGCACGCCCATGTGGTGTTCCCTCAGCATGTTGGCCAGTATCCACACCTCTTCGGCCGTGCTGAAGAGCCCTGCATGGGCGGAGACACCCCCAAGGGCAAAGGCGTTCTCGTCATGTACTTCGCCCTGGAGGATCCTCCTCCTCCAGGGACAGTCCTCTGTGGCCGCAAAGACCCCGGAATCCCCTCCGCGCTCCCGCTCAAACGGGGCAAGACCCTGGCCTTCTGTTTTTGAAAAAGCGGACGTGGGGGCATTGCTCACAAAGAACGTTCTCTTCAGCCCCAGGGGCTCGTAGAAGTGC
>JAFGPH010000142.1 GCA_016926135.1 Deltaproteobacteria bacterium | reverse complement strand
GGGGCCTTTGTCTGTGGCGAAGAGACGGCCCTGATGAAGTCCATCGAGGGGAAGCGGGGCATGCCCAGGCCCAGACCGCCCTTCCCGGCCCAGAAGGGGCTCTGGAACCAGCCGACCGTGCTCAACAACGTGGAGACGTACGCCAATGTGCCGCAGATCATCCTGAACGGCGGCGAATGGTATGCCGGCATAGGGACGGCCACGAGCAAGGGGACCAAGGTTTTTGCCCTGACCGGTGCGGTGAACAACATCGGGTTGGTGGAAGTGCCCATGGGGACCCCCCTGCGGACCATCATCTTTGACGTGGGCGGCGGGATCCCCAAAAAGAGGAAGTTCAAGGCGGTACAACTGGGAGGGCCCTCGGGCGGCTGTGTGCCCGAGCAGTTCATTGACACGGCGGTGGACTATGAATCCATCGTGAAGGTGGGCGCCATCATGGGGTCTGGGGGCATGATCGTCATGGACGACCGCACCTGCATGGTGGACATGGCCCGCTTTTTCATGGACTTCATCCAGGACGAATCGTGCGGGAAGTGCACTCCCTGCAGGGAGGGCACGAGGCGCATGCTGGAGATCCTGGAGAAGATCACCCACGGTAAGGGCGAGGTCTCCGATATCGATCTCCTGATTGAGCTGAGCGGCATGATCAAGGACAGCGCCCTGTGCGGCCTCGGCCAGACCGGACCGAACCCCGTGCTTTCCACCATGCAGTATTTCATGGACGAGTATCGGGCCCACATTTTCGAGAAGAGATGCCCGGCCAAAAGGTGCGCGGCCCTGCTCAAGTTCGAGGTGGATGCGGACAAGTGCAAAAAGTGCGGCATCTGCTTCAAGGGTTGTCCTGCAGGGGCCATCCAGTGGCAGAAGAAAGAACCGGCCGTGATCCTGAAGGAAAAATGCATCAAGTGCCTGACGTGTATTACCAATTGCCCTGCCGACGCCATTGACTGAAAAGGGGCCGCTGAAAACCGACCATCTCCCGCCGGGGCGGGATCCAGAGCGGCGTTGCATCGCACACGTGAGAAACGGGCGCAGGGCGCAAGGAAGGGAATATTTTTTATCGAATTCCCGTGAGCCGTGCCTCTCACTTCTCGGGATTTCGGGTGTCATATATCTGGGTGCTTTTGAGCGGCCTGCATGAGGGGGCTGGGCAAATGCCCTCGTTTTCGACAGGGTGAGCACGATCACCATCAAATGGGGAGGCCTTGAGAAGTGAGGGGGAGAATCGCAAGCATCCGGATAGTCGTCCTGGCGTGTTTGGCACTCGTTTCTTTCATTGCTATCCATCGTGTGTGGGCAGACGGGAATCGCGGCGGGGGAGTATCGGAGGAGGCCCTCCCCGGGGACCTGAGAGGCAGGGCAATCATGGACGGCTTCGTGCCGTCTCCTCTCCCGGAAGTGGGGGTAATCCACGGGCTGGAAGGACACGTGGTGGTGGTCCACAAGGGAACGGGTGAGGCCTATTTCGGCAGAGAGGGCGACCCCCTCCATGAGAAGGATACCCTCACGACCCTCCAGGATTCGCGCTGCCGCATCAAGTTCACCAATGAGGACGTCGTTACCATGGCGCCCGAAACCCGCTTCGGCGTGGAGACCCACGATTACCGGAAGGCGGAGGGGAGGACGAGGTCCGTTTTCAGCCTTCTGAAGGGAAAGGCCATGTTTTATGCCCTGAGGTTGTTCCGGTATCGGGAAAACAGGGTGACCCTGAACACCCCGACTGCAGTGGTGGGTGTGAGGGGGACCAAGTTCGGGGCGGAGGTCACCTGGATCGAGGAGAAGAAAATCTCCGGTGCCGGTGTGAGGGTGGCCGGTCTGGGAGGCCGGATGGGCGCCTATCTTGCACAGATCGGTGCCGAGACGGGGCAGGGGAGGAGTTTCACCAACTGCTTTTCGGAGGATGGGGTCCTGGATGTGAACGGCAAGCTCGTGAGACCGGGAGAGATGTTCAGGGGCGACACCGGTCGCGTCATTCCCACGCCGCCGGAATACGTGAAGACCTTCGAGGCCCAGACGGAGGTGAGGAAGGAAGAAAAGGGGCCGGCAAAGGGCATGGGGCCTGAAGGCAAGGGGGAACCCAAAGGGGAGAAAAAGGACAAGCAGGGCGAGGAGACTCAGACTTCCTCGCCGCTCATGCCTTCACTGGGGACGGCCGAGGGGATCGAACCCCTGCCGGTAGCCGAAAACCTCGTCAATATCATCAACCAGGAGGGTCCCCGCCGGATCGAGCAGGAAGCGGAGCAAGGGCTTGATCCCTTTCCTGAGGGGAAGCTGGCGGGCCAGGGGAGCTTCGTTGCTGGCATGATGGTCAAGAGCAACATGAACGGTATGGCTTTCAACGACGCGAACAGGGATCCCATGTTTTTCTCCGTCAGCCCCAACCTCCTTGCGGGCGGCCAGGAGAAGCACGTGGCCTTTGAGAATGCCCACCTGGGCGACGTCAACTACAAGATGGAGGTCCAGGAGATCGACGCGGGCATGAACATGGAGGTGCAGTATTTCACCCTGAACCACGGATCGAACAAGGCGCTGGTGCCCCCCCATTTCTTCGCCTACCATGGTGTGGGGAGCTACGTCGATTCCAGTGGCCACAAGTACATGGAGTGGGGTTACTGGGCGGATACGGCATCAGCGTCCATAGGGCTTGTGGGAAAAGATCCATCGGCCACTTCGCCTGATGACAAGTTCTACGCTGCAAAGGGGATGATCTGGCACGTGGAGGGGGACCTCACCCACCCGGACTACATCGATTATCTCCAGAGGCAGAACACGATGTTCAATTACTCCGGCAATGCGGTCGGGGTGTTTGCAAGCAGCTCGACCTCTCAGGTGCACATCCTGGGGGGAAACTTCGATTGCCAGGTCCATTTCGGGAGCAGGCAGGTGTCCAATTTCAATATTGACACCAGTGAAGCCGGGAATTACCGGGTCAATCTGGTGGGGGGGAGCGGTCCCATCAACAGCAACGGGACCTTCGAGATCAACGGCAGCAGTTTCGGGGCAGGCTCCACCATCAACGGAAACGCCATCGCCGGAGAGACCGGTGCGAGAGGGGCCTTCTTTGGACCCAAGGCCGAAGGGGTTGGAGGAACGTGGAATGCTCATGACGGCTCCAACCACTGGGCCACCGGGGAGTTTCACGGCCAGAGGTAGGGATTGTCAAGTGATAGGCTGTGTGCTATGGGTCGGAACTATTTCTGAAAAGGGAAACAGGACATGAAACCAAAGAAAGAGCTTACCTTTGCCTATGGGCTGGCCACCGCCCTCTTCATCCTCGGCGCGGTCTGCTATGCGGCCTTCCCTGAGGGAAAGCCCGAGCAGCCCGTGCGGGTCATGCTGAAGAATACTGCGGGGAAGGTGCTGCTGGACCACAAGGAACACACGGCCACTTCCGGGTATGCCGTGCCCTGCCTGGACTGCCACCACGAGATGGAGGACGAAAAGGCCAAACCCGAGAGCTGTTCAGAGTGCCACATGGCTGAGGAAGATGTCGCGCCGAAGAGGTCGGACGCGTTCCACAAGCTGTGCAAGGGTTGCCATGAAGATGGCGGACTGGGCCCGGTCAAATGCTCAGAATGCCACATGCTGTAGCGAATCATTCACGTCTCTCGAATGGACAGGAGTGAACAGATGACGAAGAAACCCTTTTTCAATATGGGCGCCAAACCGAGGCTGATGTATCCGGTGCTCTTGAGAGGTGAGGCGGCGGCCCTGAGGGAGATTCCTCTTTCGGCGAGGGCGACCCTCTTCTGTCCGGAAGGGGCCATGCTTTCCCTCAAGAGAGGGGATCGGATGCGCACGGGCCAGAGGATCGACCTCGGGGCGAATGAGGCGCAGATCCTTATAAGCACCGTCACGGGCGCTGTTGCGGATGTCTCGGTTCACAAGGGTCCCTATGGCAGGTCCTTTCAGGCTCTCAGCCTTGATGTGGACGAAGAGGACGAGTTCGACGAGGAATTGGGCAAAACGCTCCCTCTCCTGAACTGCCTCCCGGGAAGTCCCGACTTCGGAACCACGGCGAGGGGCGACGGGTCTGTGCATACCTGGGTGGTCACTGCCCAGGACAAGGACCTTTTGATCACGACCAACCAGTTTCTCCTCCATACCCGCCTGGATGAGGTGAGAGAAGGCGTAAAGCAACTGAGGGGCCTGCCGGGCACTGATCGAGTCGTGATCGTGGTGCCCCCTGAGCTTTTCGCGCTCGGGGAGCAGACCGGTGCGGAAGTGAGGACCATGCAGCCTGTCTATCCGAATGCGCACCATGACCTCCTGCTCAGGGAGATGTTGGGCCGGGATGCGGCATCCGGTGGGGACGGTGTCGGTTTCTTGAGTGTGGAAGCGGTGATCGGACTCCAGACGGCCCTGTGCAAAGGGGAACCGCCCGTCCACAAGGTGCTTACCGTTATCGACAAGGATCTGAACGCCGTCCACGTTCGGGTGAGGATCGGAACTCCGGTGAAGAACATCCTGGATGCCCTGGGCATTAAAGCCGGGTATGGAGACCGGGTGGTTTTTGGCGGGCCCATGACCGGAGAGGCCATTTACGGGGAAGACATGCCCGTCCTTTACGATACGGACGGTCTCATCGTGCAGGACGGGGACACCATTCAGCCGTGGTGCGATGCCTCCTGCGTCAACTGCGGGGAGTGCATTCGGGCCTGCCCGGCTAGGATCCCGGTGAACATGCTGGTTCGTTTCCTCGAAAACGGTCTCTACCAGGAGGCGGCGAACGCCTACGATCTGCTCTCCTGTATCGAGTGCGGGCTGTGCAGTTACGTGTGCGAGGCCCGTATCCCTGTGTTTCAGTACATCATGCTTGGCAAGGTCGAGTTTGCTCGCAAGATGGATGCGGAGGTTGCCAATGCTCAATGAGAAGCTTTATGTCGGTTCCCACGCGCCTTTCTGGCACAACGGCAGCAGCATCGCCGCGAAGAGTCACCAGTTTATGCTGGCGGCCTTACCCGCCGTTGTCTTCGGTATCTTCCAGTACGGCGTGCCGGCCCTCAGGACGATTGCCTTTTCCGTGGCGTGGGCCATGATCTGGGAATTCGTCTTGAACCGGGCCATGAAAAGGCCCGTCACCATCGCGGACGGAAATGCTGCGGTGATCGGTCTTCTCCTGGGAATGCTCCTGCCGGCCACCGTGCCATGGTGGTTCGTGATCCTGGGGGCTTTTCTGGCCGTTGTGGTGGGGAAGCAAATCTATGGGGGCATCGGGTGCAATCCCATGAATCCCGCCGTCATGGCCTATGCCATTCTGCTCCTTTCCTGGAGCGGCATCCTGGACTTCGATGAGGCCCTGGTGAACTACGATCTCGGTTTCCCCATGCTTTTCCCCATGGCGGCTGTCAAGTACTTCGGCCCTTCGGCTGCCGAGAACTACACCCTGTGCGGGTTGTTTCTGGGGAAGCAGTCGGGCGGTGTGGGGACCGGGTTCGGCCTGGGGCTCATCATTGGAGGGGTCTATCTGATGCTTCGCGGCACCATCCGCTGGGAGATCGCTCTCTCCTTTCTCGCGGGGGTCTTTGTGACAGCCCTGCTCTTCAACCTTGTCAATCCCGCGAAATACGCTCCGGCCCTCTTTCACCTGCTGGCGGGATACACCCTGATCGGGGCCTTCTTCCTGGTCACCGAGGATTCCTCGTCACCGGTTCATTTCATCCCCATGCTTATCTACGGCCTTGGGGCGGGATTCCTGACGGTCCTGATCCGGAACGTGGGCTATTTTGTGGACGGCGTGGTTTTCGCGATCCTCCTGATGAACCTCGCCAATCCTTTGATCGATAAAATCAGGCCGAAGGCCTTGGGGAGGAAGGTGGAACATGCGTAACATGATCAAGCTCTTCTTGGCGGTGGTCCTCTTCAGTGGCGTTTCCGGAGGTTTGCTCGCCGGTCTACGAGGGGCCACCCAGGAAAGGATTGAATCGCAGCAGATCGAGTTCGTCAAGGGCCCGGCCATCCGGGATATCCTGAAGGGGTGTAGCAACAATCCCCTCAATGACCGTTTCAAGGTCAAGGACGGAAAAGAGGAGATGAGCTTTTTTGTGGGGGTCTTCGACGGCAAGGTGAATACGGTCGCCATGGAGGCCTTCGGCAAGGGATATGGTGGTCAGATCGGACTGATCGTGGCCGTGAACATCGAGACCGATCAGATCGTGGGGGTCGCCGTCACGACCCACAGCGAAACCCCGGGTCTGGGCGCCAGGGCGAAGTCGGACCCCACTTTTGCTGCGCAGTTCAAGGGAAGTCCGATCTCGGATCCCTTCAAGGTCAAATCGGACGGCGGGAAAATCGACTCGATCAGCGGTGCCACGGTCACCTCCAAGGGGGTCTGCGGGGGGGTCGTGGCCGCAGCGGAGGTCTACAAGCGTCTGAAGAACAGCATCGTGGAAAAGGCCAAGTCCATTAAGGCCTAAAGGAGCTGGATTATGGCAAAGAGCGTCATGCAAGAATTCACCAAGGG
>JAFGPH010000141.1 GCA_016926135.1 Deltaproteobacteria bacterium | reverse complement strand
CTTCTGCTGCTGCATCGAACAGGTCTTTGACCGTCATCGGGGAACACCCCTCCATTTTTCCAAACCTCCTCACCGGGCGCCCCTTGAAGGGGCCTGACGGTGGGGCAGGCGGTTTGTCAAGGTCTCACCAGCGCCAGGAGTTCCCTCACATCCTGTACCTCTTCCAGGTGCTCGACCATGTGCAAGAGGTCTCGGGCCTTGCGCGCACTGGCGTCCGCCCCGCTGTGGAGGAGGCATTTCCTGAATTTGTCCCTGCACTGCTCCAGGTCCAGCGGGTTGGCCGGATTCCCAAGGGGGGCGGTGACCTCCGCCTCATGGACCTGCCCGTTTGTGAGGTGTACGCTCATGCGGGCATGGGTAATGTCCTTTTCAGCCAGGGCCGGGCTCGCAATGACTTCCACCCGGGCCGCCAGGGCGTTGACGGCATCCTCCCTGATGCGGTGAAGCTCAAAGTCTTCCAGGAAGGGGTCACCCCGCAGGAGGGCGACACTCACCGTATAGGGAATGCTGAATTGGGCATCCACCTGGGGGTCGGTGCCCATGGCAAAGGGCTTTCCCACCATTTCGGTGACCATTTTGGAGACCTCCACCCGGACCCTTTGCACATCGGCCCAACGGCCGGCCATCGCCTTCCTGATCCGGAGTGCCGCATCAATGGAGGCATGGGTCATGCGACAGCAGGGGTAAGGCTTCATGCTGAGATCCAGGATCGTGTAATGCCCACCCAAACCCTGGAGGACCGGTTCGGGATCGACATCGCCCTGCTCGTAGAGGTTGTAGAAGCCGTAAGGTCCCAGCAGAAAGCGGTGGGATCCCGTGATGCCGGCCCGGGCGAGAAAGGCCGAGGTTACCCCTGCCTGGGAGGCGAATCCCGGCTGCATCCGTTTCACCAGCCGGCCCTCCACAAGACCCTGGGCGTTTCCCGATGTCTGGCTGTACACCACGCCCAGGGCGTTGCGCAGACCGGCGTGATCCAGGCCCAGGATTTTTCCTGCTGTTGCGGCCGCGCCAAAGGAACCACACGTGGCCGTCCGTATCCAAGAAAGGGGCCGCCGGATACCGTAGCTCAGGCGGCAGATCACATCCACCCCCAGCACCAGCGCCGTGATGAGCATCCTGCCGTTCACCCGGCCGATGGTGTCGGCTGTGGAAAGCGCGGCAGGCAGTACATTCACGAAGGTGTGAAGTGCGGACGCGTCCAGGGTGTCGTCGAAGTCCAGGGCGTGCATCATGGTGCTGTTGGCGAGCGCCGCCAAGGGCGGCGGGGCCCTGTGACCGTAGACCAGGATCGTGGAGCCCTGGCCGCTGCCAAAGGCCCTCGCCAGCTCCACCACCTCCGGGCATCCTGGTGCGCGGCTCCCGGGGAAGGTGACGCCCAGGGAGTCCATGACGAAAAGCTTGCAGGTTGTGACGACCTCTTCCGGGAGGTCGCCGAATCCTACGCGGGCCAGGTGCGCCAGCAGCTGTTCTTCCAAGTTCTCCATGGGTTCCCTGCCTTTCTCCGGTCTCACTCAGCCTGGGCCGAGAGGGGGAGCTTTCTGAAGGCCTGCAAAAAGGCCTTGATGTATGCCGTCATCAGGTCGAGCAGGGCTTCGCCCTTTTCAGCCGATGCCGTGGTTGGATCGCCAAACACACCCGTCGCGGTGATCTCCCGGATGTGGGGGTAGACGGTCTGGACCAAGCCCTGAAAAGAGGCCTCTCCCAGGGAGTTCAGGATCCGGAAGGGGCTCCCCTCCGGGGATCTGGGCGAGTCGGCGTGCATGCCCTGCTTCACCACCGTATCCGGTCTCAGGGCGAGGACGATCGAGGTCATGAGCTCGCCTGCATGGGTAAACTTCCCCTCTTGGATCAGCCCCGGATTTGCCGCAACCAGGTCGTTCGCCAGCTTCCAGAGACCCAGCATCCCGAGCCGCAGGGGCCTCTCCAGGATGAGCGTGCGGGAGGTCTCGTCCACGCAGGCATTGTTTCCCCGGTGGGCGTTGAGGAACACAAAACGCCTGACCCCATGAGGAATCAGGCTCCTGCAGTATTCCAGAAGCAGAGAGGTCAGGGTGGCGTGCTCCAGGCTGACGGTGCCGGGAAAAGGCGTGAACCATTTGGAATGCCCGAGGGGGAGACAGGGGCCGATGAGGACACCCTCCTCTCCCTTCAGCCTGGCGGCTACCCCTCCTGCGACGATGGTGTCCACCCCGAGGGGGAGGTGAGGGCCTTCGAGCTCCACGGAACCCATGGGGACGAGCACCACAAGCTCCGGGTTCACGCAGTCCCTGAATTCCTCCCAGGTCATATCGAGCAGATATGATTTTTGCACAGGGCCTCCTCTAGGGTTCGCTTTTCGACAGGGCTCCGGGTGCACGGCCCCTAGAGATCCCGGTGGTGAACCTCTGCAACAGGCCGGGAAGCCTGTAGATCATGAGGGGCAGAACGATCGCCAGGCCCGCCAGGTCGGTGACCCACCCGGGATGGATCAGGCAGGCGGCCCCCGCAAAGAGGATCACCCTCAGATAAAAGGGAAGTTTGCCCCCCAGATAGTTCTGCACCGCATAGGCCAGCGCCAGGACACCGAAGAAGGCCGTCAGGCAGACCAGCAGGATTTGGCCGATGTTGCCGATAAGAAGCAGGGCGTTATTGTACACGAACACGTAAGGGATGATGAAGATCACGATCGCCAGGCGGCAGGCCGTGAAGGCGGTTCTCATCATGGAGGTCTGGGCAATGCCTGCGGCCACAAAGGCGTCGGGCGCCATGGGGGGTGTGATGCCCGCTATGACGGCGAAGTAGAACACGAAAAGGTGCGCCGCCAGGGGATAGACCCCCAGCTTGATCAGGGCCGGCACCACAAGGATGGCCAGCACGATGTAAGCGGCCACAGGGGGCACGCCCATCCCCAGGATGATGGAGGCGATCATGGTGAAGAAGAGAAGGATCAGGAGATTTCCTCCCGAGAGCTTGATGAGCATGCTGGACATCATCAGACCCAGACCGGTCAGGGTGATCATCCCGAGGACGACTCCTCCCAGGGACAGGATGGCCACGACGGGAAGGGCGGTAAGGGCGCCGTTCTGAAGTCCTGCCAGGATCTTTCGCGGACCCATCATGCGTTGCCTGCCGCCCAGGATGGAACAGAGGGGAATGCTGATGGTCGCCCAGAAGGCCGCCCTGGTGACGGAAACCTTCGATACAGCGAGAAAGAAAATCAGCACCACGATGGGGATGATGAAGTACCATCCCTCTTTCATGGTCTTTTTGAAACGGGGAAGTTGGTCCTTGGGAAGCCCCTTCATGCCCGTCTTCTGGGCTTCGATATCGATCATCAGAAAAAGGCCGGTGTAATAGAGCAGGGCGGAGAGGCCTGCCGCCTTCATGATGGTGATGTAGTTCACCCCGAGGATCTCCATGATGACGAAGACGGCACTGCCCATGATGGGCGGCATCAGGAGACCCCCGGCGCTGGAGACCGTCTCCACAGCCGCTGCGAAATGAGGCTTGTACCCGGTTTCTTTCATCAGGGGGATGGTGATCTGACCGGTGCCTGCCACATTCGCCGTCCCGCTCCCCGAAAGCATGCCAAACAGGGAACTGGCCACGACCGCGATCTTGGCAGGCCCACCCCGGACGCTGCCAAAGAGGCTGTAGGAGAGATTGATGAAGAATTCTCCGCCTCCGGCCTCCCGGAGCATGCTGCCAAAGAGGATAAAGAGGAAAATGTAGGTGGCTGAAATCCCGGCGAGCATTCCGAAGATGCCGTCCGTGGTGATGAACATACTGCCCACAATGCGTTCGAAGGGATAGTTCTTGTGGGCGAAAATGCCGGGGAGCATCTCTCCGAATCGGGCATAGACCAGGGTGACCAGGGCGATGATGGGAAAAACCCAGCCCAGGGTGCGGCGGGATGCCTCGATGCAGAGGGCGATGAAAAGGGTGCCCAAAACGAGTTCATGCCAGGGCGGGGACATTCCGATTTCGCCGATCTTCGTGAACCAGGTGCAGAGGACGTAGACACCCAGGACAAGAGAAATCCCCGCCAGCAGGTAACCGTGCCACGCAATGCGCTGACATTTTTCCTGCCTGAAACCGTAGAGAAGAAAAATGAGCATCAGGGCGAAGGTCACGTGGGTGACGCGCTGGTTCATGGCCGTGAGCTGGTAAATCCCCGTGCAGAGCTGGAAAAGGCTCATCGCAATGGCAATCACCCTGATCAGGGTAGGCACGGATGGCCTCACAGCCGGTTTTGCTTCCACTTTCCCGTTATCCGCTGGGTCCGCCATGGCAGTTTATCCCTGTTTCCCTTTCCCCGGCAGAGGACCGAGACCGGTGCCGGTCCTCTGCCGGGTAGTCTGAATGGGCATGTTTGTGAGGCCGCTGATCAGAAGTACTGCTGCCGTTTGTCCCAGACGCCCTTTTCTTTGTAATACTTGATGGCGCCCGGATGGAAGTTCACCGGCACGCCATCGGTCCCCCTGAAGGCGTTCTTGATCACGTACATCTTGGCCAGGGGGTGGATCGCGTTCTTTTCGTCCGGGTGGTCATAAACCGCCTTCAGGATCTTGTATACCAGGTCTTCGGAGAGCGCCGTCCGGCACAGCCACATCTGGGGGAGTGTGTAGGTATGGGTGTCCTTATCGATGCCGTGATAGGTTTTCGCCGGAATGACGAGGGGCACCACGTTACCGTAGGCGGCCCGCAGCTTCTTCATGGCGTCAGGTTCCGTCTCGAGGAGACGGATGGGAATGTCGCGGGCCAGTTCCATGACCGCTGCGATCGGGGCGCCGGCTGCGATGATTCCCGCGTGGATGGTGTTGTCCCGGATGCCGGTGGCCGTCTCGGAGAATGAAAGATACTTGGGGGAGAAATCCTCGAGACCCACACCCCACCCGGCCTTGAGGTGTTTCTTGGAGTAGATGTTCAGGGTGGCGCTTCCTGCCGGCCCCACGCTGATCGTCTTTCCCTTGAAGTCCTTAATGGATTTGATGGGGGAGTCCTTTCGTACGATCCAATGGGTGTCGCTGGTATGACCCACGGCAATCAGACTGATCTTATTGACGTCCATACCCTGAGACTTGAGATCGCTCAGGGTTCCCATGGAGGCCAAACCCAGGTCCATGGCGCCACGTATGAGCAGGCGGGCATTCTCCGTCGAGGCGGCCGTGGACTCTGCCGTGACCCTGACCCCTTCCACGTATTTGTTGATCATGGATGCAAAACCTGCCCCGATGAAATAGTAGGTCCCGGCGGGGTTACCCGTTCCGAAAGAGAGAAATTCCAGGGCCGCCACATGACCCGGAGTGAAAAAGGAAAAGGTCAAGGCGGCCAGGCCAATCACGAAGAGGGTGGTCCATCTGTTTCTGCGACACATAGCGTCCTCCTTTCAGGTTTTCTGTCCCTGCGGCCACGGTTGTTAGCCGCTGTTATCCTGCCGTCAGGAGAGGCAAACGGATCTGACGGATTCAAAGCTCCTTTACGACCAGGGTGAACCCAGTGGGCATGGAGTGGAAGTACATGGGGTACTTCTGGGTGAGATCCTTTCCGGGTTCAATACCTTTCCCCTTTACCGGGTAAAAACCGCCTGCTGCCGGGCCTTCCGGCAAAAGGATATTGAGGCGATATCGTTTAATCTGATCGGTCACGTTTTTGATGGTGACTTCAAAGTGGAGGCGACTCTTGCCCTGATACTTTTCGAAGAAGTAAGCGACCTTCGTCACTTCCGCGCCTTTCACCACGTCGTACTGAATGTTGGCATGAATGCCGCTTCCTGCCGCCCCTCCGCCCGTCGGACCCGTGCTGGCGCAACCGCCCAGAAAGCATAGGGACAAAGAGAGCGCAAGAACATAAAAGCACCATTTCCCTTTCCTTCTAACCATGGTTTGGCCTCCTTTCCTTTGCGCGTCAAACCGCCTGGCGCTGTTGGATGTTAGGTTTCGATGAATGCTCAGAGCGTTGCGAGATATCTTATCCTCTTGCCCACCCGGGGATCCGTTGGCCCGGGCATGATTCTGGAATAGGTGTTGTATGTCTCCAGAAGATGGGTCTTCGTTCGTTCATAGGCCTCCCTGGGTTTCTTCAGGGCGATGGCCTCCAGGATATTCCGATGCTCGGATATGAGTTTCCTGATTCCCTTCTCATCCAGTTTGGTGTGGGTCAGCTCGATCAGCATGGCCGAGTACACCTGTGTAATGGATTCACAGAGAATGACAATCAATGCGTTTTGGACCGTCTTCGCCACCTCGCAATGAAATCTTACGTTGGTCATGCGCGCCTGCTTGGGATGGCTGGCGGCGTATCTTTCCGCATCGTCCAGCAACGCCGTCAGGCGTTTCACGTCCTTCCCCGTGGCGGAGAGGGCGGCGCTTCTGGCCACGTCCGGTTCAATGTAGAGGCGGATTTCGATGAGGTGGGCAAAGTTGACCATCTTCATCTGGATGAGGTTGTCAATCCCCAGGGTGAAGGGCTGAGGCGACGGCTCCAGAACATAGGCCCCGGCCTTCAGTCCCCTTCGGGTGGAAATCAGCCCGAGGTTCTGAAGCCTCTTCAGGGCATCCCTTACGGTCACGCGGCTGACCTCGAACTGATCGACCAACTCACGCTCCGAGGGGAGCTTGTCCCCCGGCCGGTATATGCCGGCATTGATGGATGCCCGCAGCTGCTTCTCCACCTCTTCCGACAGGGGAGGTTTCTTCAGGGACTTGAACCGAGTCATCTTGGATACTCAATATAGGGGGGTGACGGTTGCCTGACGTCTATTGTCAGACAACAAACCATACACGGGCGAACAATTTCTTGTCAAGGAATCTTTTCGGCTTTTTTTCCTCCTCCGGCGCGGGAGGGAATGCACAGGTTTCTGAAAAGGCGGAATGTCGCGGCCATCTGCGGCTGCGCCCACCCGGGGCGGGAAACGTGGTTTGCAGAGGAAGGGAATAACCGGCAAAGGCAGGGTAGACCTGCTCCTCATTGACGCGCGAGGAACGGCGCAGTCTCAGAACGGAGGTGTTGATGAATCGCAAGGTCGATGAGGGTTCCCAATCCTCGGAATCTTTCCCGATCAAGCCGGATGAGACTTGATTCGATCAGGGCTCTGTCGCTCTCACCGGCTCTCCTGAGCCAGTTCTCCAGATCCAGACGATCTTCGAAGCCTCGTCAACACAGGGAAGCGCTCAGGTCCGCGATTTGAACGGCCCAAGCCCGCGCCGAATCCAAATACCCCCTGGAGACAGAACCACAGCCCTCGAGGATTTCGTAGGAATGGGGGATCAGGGTGCGCACCCCTTGCCCGCGAGCTTTTTCCCCGGCGGGGGGGATTGCGGGCAAGGGGGAAATGAAAACGTATTGAGACTGCCGCTCGTTCAGGATTGTTGGGACCTGGCTTCCAGCTCCTCCAACCGCTTTTGAATGGCAGCGAGCTCCTGTTTGATGTATTCGGCCTCATCCCTCAGCATGCTTGCCTCATCCTGCGGGTTCATGGCGGAGGGGCCGTATGCAGGGCCAGAGGCCTGCCCGTAACCCGCACTCCATGCAGGGTAAGCGGCCCTCCATCCAAAGCCCCGGCCGTATCCACGGCCCCAGCCGTAGCCAGCACCAAAGCCGCCCCGAAAACCTCGGCCCCGGCCATAGCCCCGGCCATAACCAAAGCCTCGACCGTAGCCAGACCCGCCGGCATACGCAGGGCCATAACCTGCATAGGCGGGGTTGCAGAATCCTCGCGCTCCACCGGTCATCGGACCGGCACCCATGGGTCCTGTTCCATCAAATCCTGGCATGCGAAATACCTCCTTTCGGTTAGAATCCGCCGCGCCAACCGCGGCCGTGACGTCCTCTTCCCCGGGGAGGCATTTCAAAATGGCCTCCACCGATCCTGAGGACCTTGCCCATAACCAGGGCATCCGCCACAATGGCCCGGGCCTCTGCGAGAATCCGGCCAAAGGTCTGACGGGACACGTTCATCATCCCCGCGGCCGTCTCGTGATCGAGCCCCTGGTGGTCCGCGAGCCGGATCGCCTCCAGGCCTTCCACGGAGAGAACGACCTCCTCCCTCCCCCATGGGGGCATCCGATCCGGGGCAAAGGCGGCCGCGATCGGACGTCCCTGCACCCATCTGAGCTTTCGAGGTCTGGGCATGACAGCCTCCTGTTATGAGCCTGTGCTCATATTATAAATTCGATGCAGTGCATGTCAAGGATATTTTTTGGGCATATGCCCATAATAATGCCTCCCGCACCCCCGACCGGCCTGTGGGGAGTTGTCCCGTGAGGGTACGGCGTCATTGTGATAGATGACATTGAAAGACCACACCGGCGCGGTGCGTCCCCGGCTTCTGCATGACGGGAATAGGAATCTATACGGATGAAAGCGTCCTATATGATTGCTGAATCTCGGATCTTCCCCTCTCCGCCATATACGCTTCTATACGTCTCCTCCTATCCGGGTGGATCGTCCTCTCTGTCATCGATCTGTTATCTCCTTGATAAAACGATTGAATCGCTCTTCTTTTCTTGCCGGGGATCGCGCTCTCGCATTGGTGCGAAAATTGCTCACCTGAGGGTCAGGATGTGTCATCATGATCAAAGAGGAGCACATCAGGCAGGCGATTCACGAGATCTCCCTTAGAGACCAGGGGATCGCGCGTTATCTTTCATCCATGCTTTCCGAGGGCACGATCGCTGCCCCCTCCGGAGCGGACGGAGGGGGCGACCTCTCTTTTTTCTTCGGAGGCGAAAGGGTCCCGGTCAGGAGGTATCTTTTTTTCGATCATGGGACGGTTCCTATCGAACAGGGGCTCCTCATCAAGTACGGCGAGTTCATGAAAAGGAAGACTGCGGGTAGTGCATCCCAGCCCACTGGATCCGGTGAGGTCGCTGAGGCCATCCGGACGGCGGGTCTACGGCTGGCGGTCACTCACGAGATCGATTACGCGACGGCCCGTGCGGAGGGCCTGCTACGGCCCACGGAACCTCGGGGCCGACATGAGGAGCCTTCACCCGCTTTTGGTTTGACTTCACTTCTCAAAGAGCTGAGAGCCGATGACCGACCGTTTGAGATGAGTGAAGAGGTCGACCGATCTGCCTTCGTGTATCGAGGTGTGGTATCCAAGGACACACCGGCCTGCTTCTTGCCCTTTCCCATGCGCAAGGAGACCCTGATGCAGGTGGCCGATCTGAATCTGGAGTATTTCAGCATCCGCTTTATCCTGGACTGTCTCATAAGAGGGACACTCACCAATCTCATGGCCTGCGTGGTGGGGCAGCGTATTGTCGGACTGCTATACCTTGAGCTTCGGAAACGGTATTTGAAGGAGGCCCTGGAGATCAAATTCCACGCCACCCTCCGGGGGAGGGAGCAAGGGACGACCGGGACGAGCCTGAAAGGAGTGGGCTCGTTTCTGGTGGCCGGGGTTTGGATGGTCCGGGCAAATCATCTCCCCCATGTGAAGGAGATCTTCCTGGATTCAGAGGCAGGAGCGAGGCGCTTTTACGAGTCCCTGGGATTCGTGCCGCGAGGCTTTTCCGGCTACATCCTGAAAGAACCCAAGGGTTTCATGCTTAACAACCTCCTGACCATGGCCGCTCACTGCAGGGATTTGAAGCAGGATGTGATCGAAGATCTCGAGAAACTGGTGCGCAATCAGGTGAAGGACCTGCAGAAGAAGGTGAAGAGCCTGGAGGACAGGGCGGATCGTGGATGGATCGATACCCAATCACTCGACCGAATGGAAAGGAGGTGACGAACATGGCGACCTATGCCCATGCCCTAAAATACGTCCCCGGGTCCTATGCGAAGAAAAGGCCGGGGGCCGAGGCCCTGTCCTCCCAGTACGTCCGGGAGTGGGATGAAAGGCGGCTCAAATGGGGAGGCAGATCCAAGTATGAGGAAGCCATTCCGCCCACCCTCTGTTTTTCCCGTAAGATCGGCGTGGGCGCCCTGGAGATCGCTGATCTCCTGGCAGAGAGAACGGCGTATCGCGTTCTGGATCGCGAGCTTCTCGAGCACATAGCCAAGGAGGCGAAGCTCACCGAGAAGACGGTGGCCCTCTTCGATGAGACGTATCCGGGCAAGTTGAAGGAGTTTATCGCGCTTGCTTTCGGAGAAAAAAGCTTCATCCATTGCGATTACGCGAGGCATCTGTTCTCTGTCGTGCTGGCCGTTGCCGGGCTGGCTCCGACGATCTTCGTCGGCCGGGGCACGCATCTGATTTTGCCCCGAAGCCGGGTCCTTGCAATCCGATTTGTCGCCTCGCGGGCGCACCGGGTCCAGCGTTTGATGAAGATTCTCGGTGCGACAAAAGAAGTCGTGGAATCCCGCCTGGATCAACTGGATCGGGAGCAGAGAAAATTCTTCAAGAAGGCATTCGGCCAGGAAGATGCCCCCGCATATGAGTTCGACATGGTTATCAATCTGGAGTATATTTCCAAGCCGGAAGAGTCCGTCGAACTCGTTGCCCTGGCCTTCAAGCAGAAGTTCGGCATGGAGATGGAACACGTGCAGCCATCTCTTCAGTAGAGTCGGAGCGGAAGGTGCCCACCCCAGGGGACTTCGCCCTTGCGGGGTATCGGTGCCACTCAGACGGACCTTCGTTTCCGATGCCTGCGGACAGGATCGTGCGGGGGCATGGGCAGGACTTCATCCTTCCCCCATACGGTTCTGCGTAATCGACCCACCCCTTCAGCCCCCGATTCACCATTCAACATCATCTGCTGCGTTACGCTCCATCCTCCGTAGCAGTGCTACTGCGGAGGACGGGTCATTCCTCGTCCCTGCGGCGTGCCTGAATGTACGCTTCGCTCCTCGGGGTTTCGCAAGCCTCTGATGCCTGCTGGTGGACCGGGGAACCCCGGACCCGTTTGGTTTCTGTGGAGAAGCTCAAAGTTGACGGTGGATTCGGATCAGCCCAGAAGCCTTGCTCCCGGCCCTCATTCGTGGTAGCATCTGAGTGGATGAAGGCGCCTGTCTCAAGAATTCTCTCGGTAAAATCGGTGCATTCGAATCACTCGCCTTCGCCCGGACCTCCCGTGCGTTCATCCTCCGTAGTATTGGTGCGGCAGTGGTTGGAGGATCACGGGGAGCTTCAGCCTCTGAGAGTCGACGTGCATCGGAAGATGGGGCATGGAGGCGGAAACCCATGCTGAGTTCGCCCGCCTCCAGGCATGATCATGCATCCCCATCCTCACCAAAGGCAGGAGGCAGGTGGACCGAATCACCCCGGGGGAGACTATGGAGCCCATTCGAGCACTCATCATCGACGACGAGAAGTTCGTGTGCGAAGGATGCCACATGGTCCTGAAGAAGAGGGGCCACTCTGCCGACGTACGCATGACCGGCAAGGAGGGGGTCGAGGCGCTGCGCACAGGGAATTATGAAGTCATCCTGCTCGACATCAGGCTTCCGGACATGGACGGCATGGAAATCATGCGCACCCTCAAGGATCAGCGGCCGGGTGAGTGCGTCATTGTGATCACGGGATATCCCTCCGTCGAGACGGCTGTGGAGGCCATGAAGCTGGGCGCCTATGATTACCTTCCCAAACCGTTTTCCGACGACGAGTTCCTGATCGCCGTCGAGAGAGCGGCCGAGAAAACACGGCTCATGCAGGAGAACCGTCGGCTTCGCAACGCGATTCTGGACCGCTGCAGTTTCAGCAACATCATCGGCGAGAACCCGAAAATCCTGGCGATTTTCGAAGCCATCAAGAAAGTGGCGCCCGCGGACACCACGGTTCTCCTCTGCGGTGAAAGCGGCACCGGAAAGGAGATTTTTGCCAGGGCCATCCACGCTCAAAGCGGAAGGGCCGTTCGGGCCTTTGTCCCCATGGACTGCAGCACGCTGGCCTCGGGGCTCCTGGAAAGCGAACTTTTCGGCCACGTGAGAGGGGCCTTCACGGGGGCGGTGCAGGATAAACAAGGCATCTTCGAGGCCGCCAAGGATGGAACGCTTTTTCTCGACGATGTGGCGAATCTGAACCTGGAGATCCAGGCAAAGCTTCTGCGCGTGCTGGAATCAGGGGAGTACAAACCTGTGGGATCCAGCCAGATCAAGCAGACCCATGTGAGGATCATCACGGCGACGAACAAAGATCTGGGAGAAATGGTGAAAAACGGGTCTTTCAGGGAGGACCTCTTCTACCGTCTGAACGTTTTTCCCATCCTGCTGCCGCCCTTGAGGGAAAGAAGGGATGATATCCCCAAGCTCGCCTACCATTTCCTTCGTGTCTTCACCCGGAAGACGGGAAAGAGAATCGAGGGTCTTACCGATGATGCCCTCAGGATGCTGGTCAACCACGACTGGCCCGGCAATGTACGGCAACTGAAAAACGCAATCGAGCGCCTCGTGATCATGGTCGATCAGGGCATCGTCGATCTGCTGGACTTGATGGACCATATCCACCTCAAGCAATTCCTTGCCGGGGAGAGAATCCCCGAGAACCTCGAAGAGCTCAACAGCGTCAAAAGACATCTCCTGAAAGACACCTTTGGGGAGATAGAAAAGGCCTTTCTCATGAAGGCCCTCAAGGAGTCGGATGGCAACATCACCCATGCAGCCGCCAAGGTAGGCATGCAGCGATCCAACTTCTCAGCCCTCATGCGAAAACACCGTCTTTTTCCAAAGGAGTTGAACCCGTAGTCGTCCATCGTTTCCCGCCCATCCAACTCGTTCCCTTTTCCGCATAAGAACCCATACGGAAGATTCTCCCGCAATGACGGGCAAATAGCCCCACAGCGCCCGGCCGGCCGAATGAACCCTCATACACCTATTCATTGCCTGTGCGCGTCCGCGCATTGTCCGCCGTGAGATAAGCACCCGAGAAGAGTAACGAAAACAGGTTGCCCCAGCCCCGGGATGTTCGAGGGATTAGCGGAATCCAAATTGCTTCTACTCAGTGTTCAGGTTGGGAAGGCTGGTTCAGGGTGATGTGTAGTCGTCTCATGAAGGGCAGAGCCAGGGCTTTGGAAGCCGGCCCGAAGGAGAGAAGCCGGGTTCTCGTAATGGTAGATGATTATGGCCTGTCCCGAAGACTGAAGAGGACACTGCTCCGGCAAGGTTGTGCGGTGGAGCTGGCGCATACGGGGGTCGGTGCCCTTGATCACTGCATGAGAAAAGACTTCGAACTGCTCGTGGTCGAGCTGAGGCTTCCTGACAGGGACGGTATGGAAATCATTCGGCTGGCGAAGGAGCAAAGGCCTGACATCCAGGTGCTCGTTATAGCGGGCTGCGCTTCGATCGAGGCGGTTGTGGAGTGCTTCCAGTACGGCGCCTGCGACTACCTGTCCAAGCCCTTCACGGAATCGGAGTTCAAGGCGGCCGTAGCAGGCGTCCTTTCACACAAGGAAGGGGCTCTTCCCGTGAGGGAATCGACCGGACGTGAGGCACGGCTCGTTCAGCGACGCGAAGTGGTCCGGGTCCTCCAAATGAGGCCTCTTGACTTCGTGTTTTGGTGCGAATTCATGATCGAGCATTCCAGCCTGATGAAGTTGCTACGCCTGTCCAGGGGGGTGGGCATGGGTCGGGGGACACTATGAAGTGGCTAGGGCGAAAATACAGAGGCTGGATGATTGCGGCCTTGATCCTTGTCCTGGTTCAATCCGTCGCTTTCGGCGCCGGGGCTGGCCCTGAAAAGGGTGCCGTGGAATCGGGTCCGGGCCTCGTTTTCCTGTGGATCGCCGTCATTCTCCTCGCGGCCACGTTCTCGAATTACGTGATCCGGTTCGGGCAACCGGCGGTACTGGGTGAGTTGATGGCCGGTATCCTGCTGGGGAATCTGTCGCTCCTCGGGTTTCATTTCTTTGACGGCATTCAGAGGGATTCCGTTATTCGATTCCTGGCGGAACTCGGCGTGGTGGTCCTGCTCTTCCAGGTCGGCCTCGAATCGAACGTGCAAAGGATGCTCCGAGTCGGCCTGCGGGCCTTCCTGGTGGCCTGTGTAGGAGTGATTGCGCCCTTCATGCTGGGCACTTTGGTGATCGGCCCGTGGCTGCTTCCCGAGCTTTCCTTTAACGCCCACCTTTTTCTGGGGGCCATCCTCACGGCAACATCGGTGGGGATCAGCGCGCGGGTCTTCCACGACCTGGGAAAGCTCCAGACGATTGAGGCACAGATCGTCCTGGGCGCTGCGGTCATCGATGATGTGCTGGGACTCATCATCCTGGCCGTCGTGAAGGCAAGCGTGGAGTCCGGCAGCGTGGGCATCGCAGGAATCGGTTGGGTCACGCTCAAGGCTGTGCTCTTCTTGGGTTGCGCCCTCTTCGTGGGAAACCGGCTGGCCCCGGGGCTCGGCCGGCTGCTCTCCAGGATCAACCCGGGCGTGGGCATGAAATTCACGCTGGCCGTCGTTTTCGGGCTGACCTTTGCCTATCTTGCAGATCTTATGGGTCTGGCGCCTATCGTTGGGGCCTTTGCGGCCGGGTTGGTTCTGGATCCGGTTCATTTCCGTCACTTCCAGAAACCCCTGATCGTCGAGGAGGTTGACGAGAGCATTCGGAATGCACGCCCGGAAGTGAAAACAGCCGTCAGTCACGTGCTCGAAGCCTTCTCTCACAGCCATGTGGAAGACCTGATCAAGCCCTTAGGCTATTTCCTGGTTCCCATCTTTTTCGTCATCACGGGCATGCAGGTTAGGCTTGAAGCCTTTTTGAACCTGCCGGTGCTTGTGCTGGCATTGACCGTTACCGCTGCGGCTGTTGCGGGTAAGATGGCATGCTCTCTCGTGGCCGGTCGAGTCAGCAGAGGGATCGTCGGCTGGGGAATGGTGCCGAGGGGAGAGGTGGGTCTCATTTTTGCGATGACTGGCAAAACCCTGGGCGTCATCCCCGACGAGATCTTTGCCATGGTGATCATCGTGATCATGCTCACCACCATCCTGCCTGCTCCTATCCTGAGCTATCTCTTGAAGCAACAGCATCCGTGTGGCGTCCGGAAGGAGCGTGATGTGGCTCATGGTCTTTCTACGTAAGGGGATTTCAAGGGTCATCCTTGGAGACAGGAGGTAGTAACCATGGGAGCGTTCTCTCTTTTGCCGGCCAGTTTCTGAGCGTGCTCAACGTCAGGAGGGATGGGCTGCTGGATGCGTACCTTCGTGTCGTGGCGAGTCTCTACTCACCGGAGGCCATTTCCTACAGGCTTCTTCACGGGATCCCCGGGGAGTGGGCGGAGATGGGGGTAGGGTTTCTCGCCATGGTCGATGCCGAGGTGAGCGGGGTCGCCTTTTCCAGGGAACCCGGGCATCCGGAAGGCGGTCGGGTTCTGATCCAGGCCATCCGGGGACTCCCGGTCCCCCTGGTGGACGGGAAAACATCGCCGGGGGTCATTCTGGTGTACCGAGAGAACGGCTATGCCAGAATCAGCAGGACACCCTCGCAGCAAGAGACCTGCCTCATCCTTTCTCCCTCGGGCGGCCTGGAGGAGGAGCCCGTGGATCCCGAGGAGGCGGCAAAACCCTGCATGAGTGATGATCAGGCGGTCCGGCTTGCGCGGTGGGCTTGCGATCTGGAGGGGCACTTCGGAGGCCCCCAGGATATCGAGTGGGCGATCGACAGGGGCGGGCGCCTCGTTTTGCTCCAGTCACGGCTCCTGCGTCTTCCTGCCCCCTGTGTAGGCAGCGGTGCGCCGCTGCCGGGCGCGAAGTTGCTGCTGAGGGGGGGAGAGGTTGCCTGCCCCGGCGTGGGCTCCGGACCGGCGATCCACATGCATGAGGATGATCCTCCGGGAGGCTTTCCGCAAGGGGGAGTGCTGGTAGCTCCGCGATCCTCCCCCAGGTTCATCCGCCTCATGGAAAAGACCAGCGCGATCGTGACCGACTTTGGCGGCACGACCGGTCACATGGCTTCTCTGGCCAGGGAACTCCGGATTCCAACCATTTTGAACACCCGAATGGCCACGCAGATGATCCCCCAGGATACGGTGGTCACCGTAGATGCCGACAATGGTTTTGTGTATGAGGGCGAGGTGTCGTTCCCTGCCGCGGAAAAGGCCGAGACCCGGAGACGTGAACCCTCATCGATCTCTGGGCGCCAGAGCCCCGACTCGCTGCTCGTTGAAAAGATCGTCAAGCTTGTCGTCCCCCTGAACCTGACGGACCCTCAGTCTCCTGAGTTCCGCGCGGACCGCTGCATGACCCTCCATGACCTGGCCCGGTTCATCCACGAAAAATCCTACGAGGTGATGTTTACCCTGGGACAACAGGTCGGCGATCTCAGGGCTTCCAGCTACTCCCTGGACGTGTTTCTCCCCATCGACCTCTATGTCATAGACCTTGGAGGCGGTCTTCAGGGAACCCCTCGGGGCCGCAAGGTGAAACGGAGAGACATCGCCTCCATTCCGCTCTCTGCGCTGCTCGCAGGGATGTTGCATGAGAAGATCCCTCGTTTCGGACCGAGGCCCATCGATCTGAGGGGTTTTTTCTCGGTCATGATGCGCCATGCTTCCATGGGGCCTGAGGCAGAGAGTACCTTCAGGGACCCGTGCTACGCCATTATTTCCGGCAATTATCTCAACTACACGGCCAGGGTTGGGTATCACTTCAGCGCGGTGGACACCCACTGCAGCAGCAGCACAAACAAGAACTACATCAGTCTGTTCTTCGGGGGGGGTGCGGCAGACTGCGTTCGGCGGAGTCGGAGGGCAAGGGCGATCGCTCATGTCCTGAAGGAGCACGGTTTCTCCGTTCGGCTCACCAACGACCTGGTCAACGCCCGCCTGGGAAAAGCCCCCAGGGATGTGACCGTCGGGAAATTGAAAATGATCGGGAGCCTCCTGCAATTCTTTCGACAGATGGACGCGGCCATGACAACCGAAGAAACGGTTCAGGTGATGCAGGACGCCTTCCTTCGGGGCGATTACGACTTGAAAGATCTCTCGGGCCGCTAGCAGTGTGGTGCCTCAACAGAACCGTGTCCCTGCCTTTGTGCCGCCCACGATTGCCCTGGACGGATACCTCGAACGGAGGAGGAGATGGGGAATGGTCACGGCTCGATATGGATTGTGGGATAGATGCCCTTTTGGACCCCGATCGGGTAGGGTTGGATAATGTTGTAGGCGATGCTCTGCCCCTTCTGGGCGTGACCCTTGTTCTTCCTGCCGTCGAAATAGGCGCCGTTGGCCTCCAGAATGTGATCGGTCCGGTTGCGAAAGGCCGCGACGAACTTGGAACCGGAACCGGCGAATTCCATGCGGCCGATTTTTGTCATGCGTTTCGTGGCGGCGAGGATCGCCAGTGAGCGACTGTTGGTCCGGAGATCCTGCGGTTTGGAGATATACCCCCAGACGAGATGATCGGATGGAATGGAAACCGGCTCTTTCAGGTCGATGATCGTGTGGGGCATGATGATGCTTCCCTTCCCGACGACCAGCGGCGAGTGCCCCAGTCCATGCAAAAAGGAATTGAACCCCACAAAGACCTTTTCAGCCAGGCGGGTGTTGATCAATTTCGCCCCATGGGCGGTAATGTCATTCCCCTCCAGCTGGGAATTGATGATGAAACAGTTCTCCTGGGCGTTGGACCCCTTTCCGAGGAATGAGTTCTCCACATAGGCCCTCTGGGCGATCAGGACGTTGGCGCCGATGCGGGTTTTTGGCTTGATGACCGCATAGCGGCTGACGGATGCGTTTCTGGGCACGGCCGGGAGCGGGGCCAGGTGGACCACGTCGAAAACGCGCCGGAAGTCCTCCTTGCGCGCGTTGAGAAAATCCATGAATCGACCCTGAGGCTGATCGCCGGGCCGGACGTGGACATATTCTTCGAGAATTTCCTGCGGAAACTGATAGCGGAAATCAAAGGAATTCTCCTGGTTGATCCAGATGTGGCCCGGCTCGATTCGTTGATGCCAGAGCTCGCCGGCCTGCACATAAGCGAAGTGGCCCAGGATGGAGCTGTGAAGGGTGGTCAGGTCGGCCGTGGCAAACGCCCCGAGAAAGCTGCCTTCCAGGGGGGACCCGTGGATATTGGCAAAAGGGCAGGCAGCGGAATTCCTGATCAGGAAAAGCTCCGGGTTTTCGGGGTCGTGGGATTTGTTGTGCACCAGGGTTTTGATGAGCATACTGTCTGATATGGAAATGCTCTCATCCTGGTCCATGGCCATCTTGAGCCCCCGGTAGTGAAAGCTCTCCCCTCTGGATTTGAGTTCATCCCCCCGGATGTCGGATTTGTAAAGGATCGATCCGTCCACGCGGCATTTGCCCAGAAAATAGCTTCCGGCGAGGCTGGAGTGGTTGAAATGGAAGTGCAGGGGATGGTGGGCGGTGACCCCGTAAAAGGCGTAAAACTCGGACAGCTTGCTCAGGGGGACGCAAGGTTTCAGGAAAGGGCCTGCGTCAAATCCCTCGCCTCTCAGGTTGATGTTGACGCGCCTCAGGATGCGCTCCATGAGCCTTTCAAGTTTTTGCATGGCCGGCTCTGAACCTCCGTTCGATTTCTTACGTGGGTCCCTCTTTCGTGATCATCACCGGCCGCCGGGCCCGGCCTACCACAATCGCCAGACAGCCCGGCCGCCCCGCTTCTCGGCCCTGGTCTTATCAGCTCGGGGTCCGGCATCCGCTTGCCGCTGTGGGTTGATGATTACAAATAACCCTATCCGTACTTCAATTCAAGCACCTTCTCCTTTGCCTTACTGCAAGTCTTTGGGCACGGCCTATTGCATGGATGCAATTTTTTGCTTGGCCATGATCGTTTTGGCCCCCAGGCACATTGAATCAACCGATTGATAATGCACCCTAAATATCGTTGGCATCTTTTCATGCCCGGATGGCACAACTCTTGCTTGGGTCTAGATGGACATATGGCCGTAATGACATATGGCGGTATTGATAGATTATTTCCCCTCGACAACTTGTTTTGAACACACAGTGGAGGTGCAAGGACGAAGAGGCCCTCAATCTGATCAAGGCCGACTATGCGTCTTGTTCACTCGCGCCAGTGGAAAGCTGGCGAGTGTAATTGAATATTTGGGATTCGGGTAACTTCCAACACACAGATAGGGAGGACGAGAATGGAAAGAGTGGACCATGTGATGCCGAGAAATTCTACGAGTTCCTGATCAGCAATGAGGGGCAGAAGATCATCGCTGATTTCGGCAAAGAGAAGTATGGGGAACCCTTGTACCACCCGGCCGTCATCAAGAACCCGAAATAGGTTGAGCGCAAAATGGGCTCCTTTCCAGCCCCGTCCCGGGAAGGCAAAGAAATAGCTTTTTGAACGGCCATGAGATACAAAAACGAAAGGAGAAGAAGATGAAAAAGACAGGATTCTTAGCAGTCGCGTTAATTCTTGCATTATTCGCGGTTCAGGCCTATGCCGAACCCCAGGGCAAACTGGTCATGTTCCATGCGGGCAGTCTGTCCAAGCCCTTTGATGCCATGGAAAAGG
>JAFGPH010000140.1 GCA_016926135.1 Deltaproteobacteria bacterium | reverse complement strand
CCCTGGGCGAAGTTGACCACCTCCGAGGTCTTGTAGATGATCACCATGGCGAGGCCCATCAGGGCGTAAGAGCTGCCCACGGCGATGCCGCTTGTCAACATCTGGAGGAATTCAAGCATACAAACCCTTTGTCATTTATCATTTATCATCGAGCATTTATCATTTAGCATTGAGCACTAAGCGCAGAGCGCAAGGCACAAAGCAGTTGCCCTTATGCTCCTTGAGACCCCCCTCACCCTTGCCCTCTCCCCCCATTTGGGTGGAGAGGGGAATTTTCATCTGCGGAGGTGAGCACAAGTGTAATCATGTACGTTTATGCCCTAAAACGGCCATGTCCTCCAGTAGAGCTTGGTGCGAATCCAGAATCCGTAAATCCCCAGCGGTTCGAAGATCATGATCAGGACCATGATCAGACCGTACAGGATAAACTGGATGTTCGACACGCCGGTAATGGAAAAATAGCTCCTCGACAAGGCCTCCAGCCATTCCCCGATGTAGGGGATGCTGAGGATGTTGCGCAGTTCCAGGTCGAGCCAGGAGAGCAGACAGGCCCCGGCAATCGCGCCGAAGATGGATCCCAGCCCCCCGACGACCACCATGGCCAGGAACATGATCGACATGAGGAGACTGAAGAGTTCGGGTTCGATGAATCGCAGCACAAAGGCGTAAAGCCCGCCGGCCATGCCTGTATAAAAGGCGCTCACCGCAAAGGCCAGGGTCTTGTAAAACGTGATGTTTACCCCCATCGTCTCCGCCGCGATGTCCGCATCGCGGATCGCTATGAAGGCCCTGCCTACCTTGGTCTTGATGATATTCCTGGCGGCCAGGGTCATGATGAGCAGGATCATGACCAGGAGGTAGTAAAAGTCCCTGTCGGAATTCACGTGCCATGGGCCGATCGTAAGCTCGGGGGTGTGCAGGCCCTGACGGCCCCCGAAGAACTCCATGCGTCCGATCACGCGGGTGACTGTGAGGCCGAAGCCCAGGGTGGCGATCGAGAGATAGGGGCCCTCCAGGCGAAGGGCTGGAAGGCCGAGAAGGAAACCGAAGAGGGCGGCGCCCAGAGCCGCGGCCGGCAGGGCCAGGAGAAAGGTGAAGTGGCACTTGAGCATGAGAACGGTGGTCCCATAGGCCCCAATGGCGAAGAAACCGGCGTGCCCGAGGGAAATCTGGCCGGTGTACCCCACCAGAAGATTCAGGCCGATGGCCACGAGGATATTGATGGCCATGTAGTTGGCCACGTATACGTAGTAGTTCTTGAAGAGAAAAGGGAAGAGCGCCAGGAATACGATCAACACGGCGAACCAGAAAAAGACCACGCCCGAGGTGAAGAACTGCACGTCCTCGTAGTAGTCCCTCTTCATATCCATACGCAGGTCCTCCTCTCACCGTCCTAAGGGACGGCCCACTCACTTTCGGCCTGATTGATCCAACACCTTCCGGTAGTAGACCTGCTTCTCCTCCAGGAGAGGAGACTTCTTTCCCAGCATGTTCAGCTTCATGATCCTGTAGTTGATCCTCTTGATAAGCCCGTATCTTTCCTTTTCGTCGGGCAGGGCGGCCAGCATGTCTTCCATCTGCCTGATTTCCCTCCTTTCCTGAATTTCGGGGGGCAGGCAGTCGGCGTTTTTCAGGATCTTGTAGGCCACGCGCAGGTCCTCGGGTACATGGCGATCGTCCTCCAGACGGAGTGGTTTTCCTTGACCGGGGAGGTTGTCGAATTCACCCTTTTCCACGGCCTCCAGGATCCGCTGTTCCACGATCTTCAGGTAATCGAACAAAACCCCGCAGCGCTCCTTGACATTCACTCGCCTTCGCCAGGCTCACCCGCCTGGGGGGAAGCCCTGCGCGGAAACGCAGAGACGTTCGCTTTCCCCGGGGCGGCGCGTGTGAATGGGAAGCAGACCGGAGCCACCCTGAGCGCCCCGGTCGAACCTTACATATAGGATCTCCGGGGGATTTGCAAGCGTCATTCATCTTCTTTCACCTTGACACCGGAAAAGGAGTCCTATATTCCCGATTCATCCATGTCAAGCAGCAGGAATGCGTCGTGATCACCAATCAGCATGATCGATGAAACGGACAAAAAGGTGATTGCCCTGATCCAGGGAGACCTGCCCCTGGATCCCAAACCCTTTGCACTGCTGGCCGAGAGGATCGGCGTGAGTGAGAAGGAATTTCTGGCCAGGGTGGCCTCCCTGAAGAAGAAAGGGATCATCCGGAGGTTCGGGGCCACCCTGAGGCACCAGGAGGCAGGCTTCAGCTCCAACGCCATGGTAGGCTGGATGGTGCCTGAAGAACGGATCGAGGAAGTGGGACAGCTCATGGCAGGCTTCAGGGAGGTCACCCACTGCTACCAGAGGGCACCCTGGAAAGGGTGGCCGTACAACCTCTACACCATGATCCATGGGGATGACCGGGGGCAGTGCAGGGGGACCGCGAAACGCATGTCCCGCAGCTCAGGCATTGACAGGTATGTGCTGCTCTTCAGTGAGAAGGAATTCAAGAAGACCAGCATGGAGTATTTTGGATTGACGAGTGACGGATGATGAATGAGGGTTCACGGTACAAGGTTCAGGGTTCAGGGTTCAGGGATCCCCGTACCTGACACCCGGCACCCACGAAACGACCAATGAATGAGGAACGACGAGCCATGGGAATGGACCGGTCAAAGGCGCTGTTTAAAAGGGCACGAAAGGTGATTCCCGGGGGCGTGAACAGCCCGGTGAGGGCCGGAAAGGCCGTCGGGATGGACCCACCTTTCATCGCCCGGGCACAAGGGTGTACCCTCTGGGACGTGGATGGCCAGAGTTACGTGGACTATGTGTGCTCCTGGGGCCCCATGATCCTGGGGCACGCCCACCCGGCAGTCGAGGAGGCTTTGAGAGAGAGGGTTTCTGGAGGCACAAGCTACGGTGCTCCCACCCGGCTGGAGGTGGAAATGGCCGAGACGATCGTTGGCATGGTGCCTTCCATGGAGATGGTGAGGATGGTGAATTCGGGCACCGAGGCGACCATGAGCGCCATCCGCCTGGCACGGGGTTTTACGGGAAGGGACAAGATCGTCAAGTTCGAGGGGTGCTATCACGGACACGGAGACAGCCTCCTGGTATCGGCAGGCTCCGGTGTGGCAACCCTGGGAATCCCGGGCTGTCCGGGCGTGCCTGCCTGCCTTGCAAGCCATACCCTCTCCCTCCCCTTTAACGATCTGGAAGCGGTCGACGGCGCTTTCGAGGCGTACGGGCGGGAGATCGCGGCCGTCATCGTGGAACCCGTTGCCGGAAACATGGGTGTGGTGGCGCCCATAGAGGGCTTCCTGCAGGGGCTGAGGGAAATCACCCTGAAGAACGCGTCGCTCCTTATCTTTGACGAGGTAATCACCGGTTTCAGGGTCGGCCCGGGAGGGGCCCAGGAACTGTACGGCATCGTCCCCGATCTCACGTGCCTGGGCAAGATCATCGGCGGGGGGCTCCCCGTGGGCGCCTACGGAGGCAAAAGGGAAATCATGGAACGCATGGCCCCTGAGGGCAGTATTTATCAGGCCGGCACCCTTTCGGGGAATCCCCTGGCCATGGCCGCCGGGCTGGCCGTTCTGAAGGTTCTCCAAGGATCCGATGTGTATCGAATGCTGGAGGAAAAGGGAAAGCATCTCTTTGCGGGACTGGAGAAGGCAGCGAATTCGGCGGGCTTGGAGGTCGTGGTGAATCGGATCGGCTCCATGGGCACCCTCTTCTTCACGGGGAAACCTGTCACGGATTTCAGCACGGCGAAGGCGTCCGACGCCGGGAAATTCAAACGCTTCTACACGAGTATGCTCAAGCAGGGCATCTACCTGGCGCCGTCGGCCTTCGAGGCGTGGTTTCTCAGCGCGGCCCATGACGAAGAGAGCATAGAGAAAACCATAGCCTGTGCGAAAAGGAGTTTCGCCGAGTTGTAAGGCCACCGGCTGAAAGCTGAAGGCTCAAAGCTGAAAGCCGTATTGGATGAGACAGGACCTCGGAGGCCTGCCTGCGGGGAACTGTAGCTGCCTGGCCGGGCAAAAACCTGTTGACTTGCCCTGAAACGCTGTGGTAGAGACAACGTTCATGCCGCTCACCGAACCAGCGAGCAGGGCCGCTGGATTTGCCTTCCATGGATAAGGAAACAAGGAAGCTTTTTAGGACCCTCGGGTATCTAAGCACCGTGGGTCTATCCATGGGCTTTTCGATCGGGATCGGTGCCCTGATCGGTTACTATCTGGACAAGAAATTCGAGACCCAGCCCTGGCTGCTGCTCGTTTTTCTGGGGTTCGGCATTGCTGCGGCGTTCAGAAATCTCTACCTAATATATAAGAAAACCAAGGAACAATAAGCCCTCAGGGAGAGGCATGGACTGGAAGACACTCTACAGGGAATTGAAGGCCCTGAACTGGATCATCCTGGGTATTCTTTCCGTGGCGAGTTGTGTTTTCATGAGCGGGTCCGTGACCCTGGGAGTCCTCCTGGGAGGGTTGATCATCATCGCCAACTTCGGCCTGCTTCAGCACACGATCACACGGGCGTTCTCCCTGGACGGAAACATGAAAAAGGGAAAGGCTTCAATCATCACCAAGTATTACCTGAGGCTTCTCGGCCTGGGCACGATCCTCTACCTGCTGGTCACGAAAGGCCTGGTCAACCCGGTCGGACTGGCGGTCGGGCTTTCCACCATCGTTTTCAGCATTGTCATCGTGGGGATTCACAGGGCCTTCAGAACATCGAATGAGGGGGCGATCTGAGCATGGAGCACCATTACTATTTTCTGGTTGAGATCCTGAGCGCCATGGGGCTCGGGGATTTTGCCCATGAGTATTCCCACGTCATCCATTCCTGGCTGGTGATGATCATCCTGATCGTGGGGACCTCGCTGATGGCAAAGGGCATCCAAATGGTCCCCAGAAAGGGCCAGAACCTGTTGGAGATCGTCGTGCAGGGCCTTGAGAACTTCATGGTCGAGATCACGGGAGAGGAGGGGAGGGCCTTCTTTCCCTTTATCGCAACGATATTCCTCTATATTTTTGTCTGTAACCTGATCGGGCTCATCCCGGGATTCTTCTCTCCCACGGCGAACCTGAACACCACCCTTTCCATGGCGGTGTGCACCTTCGTCCTGACCCATGTGATCGGGATCAAGTTCCACGGCGTGAAATACGTCAAGCACTTCCTGGGACCCGTCTGGGCCCTCGCGCCCCTCATGTTCGTTATCGAGGGCATCGGGCACCTGGCGAGGGTCATGTCCCTGACCGTACGACTCTTTGGGAATATTTTTGGAAAAGAAAAGATCCTGGGGATCCTTTTCGCCCTTGCAGGGCTCTATCTGGCCCCTCTTCCCATCCTGTTCCTGGGAATCCTGGTCAGTTTCATCCAGGCGGTGGTCTTCATGCTCCT
>JAFGPH010000139.1 GCA_016926135.1 Deltaproteobacteria bacterium | reverse complement strand
GGGGTTCTGAGACTGCGCTATTACGGGAGAGTGGATGTTCGAGAACGTCTTCAGGCACTGGAACACGTCTTGCGGATGTGCCGGGATCAGCATATCACCAAACTCCTCGTGGATTTCTCGGAACAGGACTCCCCTTCCATTGCCCTGGACGCCTGGGCACTTTCCTCCACGCTTTCAGAGGCAGACCTTCCCCAGTGTATGAAAATAGCCTACCTGTCTACGACGGGCGATTTCCCCTCAGAGGTGTCCCGATGGTTCTCCAAGAAACGAAGCATCCAGACCGAGGCCTTCACGAGCCATGACGGGGCATATAGCTGGCTGGTTGAGGCCTGAGGAGACCGGAGGGCGAGCAAGCTCGGTCAGATGTTCAATGTGAGCCGGGGAGGCCTCACAACCCGAAAGGAGCCTCCCCGATGAAGATCCACGCTGGCAATCCGTGCTATCCGGTCACCGAAGAAGGGACATGAAGAATCTCTTCGGTCATGTGGCGGTGGAAAAGGGCTTCATCACCATGGAGCAACTGACCCGGGTCGTTTTGCTCCAGAAGACGGAAGAGCGCAAATACGGCACGTGGCGACAGATCGGGCAGATTCTGCGTGAAGAAGGGTATCTCACTGAGGCCCAGGTCCAGGAAGTGGTCGATGCCATGGGAGGATGATCCCTCTTGCCTGAGAGAGAGGAGGAGGCCCGGGATTACTTTTTCTTGAACAGGGCCTCAAGGGCCTTTCTGGCCTCCTTGGCCCTGTTTGCACTGCCGCCGCCTCCCTTGGAACCGCGCAGGGCAAAGTAATCGCACTGATTGGCCCTCTCCTTGTCGATAATGCGGTGGGCGGAGACCTCCCTGCACTGATTGAAGGCGCCGGAATCGTAGAATTTGCATTGCTTGCAGCACCGAAGATCCCGTTTGCAGTGAGGGCAGGTGTCCCGTCTCCCCACCGGCCCCTCGATCTCCAGTGCACCACGACAAAAGACACAATTCATGTCAGACACCTCGTCTTCCTGAAAGAAGTTTCATACCCGTTCCGGTGGAAGGTCTCTTTTCAGCTCTTTGACAATCTTCCGTTCAACGGTTAGTATGTTTCCGTGAATGCACGGACTCCCCATTACACCTTGCTCGACCATACAGCCGATCTTGCCCTCCAGGTAGAGGGATCGGACCTCAGGGACCTTTTCGAGAATGCCGGCACGGCCCTCATCGATATCATGGTCTCGGGCACGACTGCTGCGAACCCGAGTCCCGTCGAGGTTTCTCTCTCAGGGCAGGACCTCGCCGATCTTCTGGTCCGCTGGCTGGGAGAAATCCTCTATCTCCTTCAAGGGGAATCCCTTGTCGTGACCTCCGTCGATCTCCTGCACATCACTGCCGAGCGGCTGAAAGCGGTTGTCCGGTCGGTACCCTTTGACCCCGAAGTCCACAAAATTCTCGCCGAGGTGAAGGCGGTCACCTATCACCAGGTCGAGGTGAAGGAAGTGCAGGGCCGATGGGAAGCAAGAGTCACCTTGGATATCTAGGATTACGCCATGGATGTTCGACTCCATCGCATGGATGAATACTCTTGGTTGATCCCCAAGACCGGGTCCATGAGGGTTCCCGGCCTCATCTTTTCCAGCCGCGCCCTAGTGAAGGAGATCGAGAAGGATCAGAGCCTCGTCCAGGTGGCCAACGTGGCCGCCCTGCCGGGCATCGTCGAATACTCGCTCGCCATGCCGGACATCCACTGGGGCTACGGCTTCCCCATAGGGGGAGTGGCCGCCTTTTCCATGGAAGAAGGCATCGTGTCCCCCGGCGGCGTGGGGTACGACATCAACTGCGGCTGCAGGCTCATGACCACCGCACTCAAGGCGGAAGATGTCCGCCCTGTCGCCAGGAGCCTCGTGGCAGCCCTCTTCAAAAACGTCCCCGCCGGCGTCGGTTCAAAGGGTTCGCTCCGCCTCTCCATGCACGACGAGGCCAGGGCCGCCACCGAAGGCGCCGCCTGGGCCGTGAAGAACGGTTACGGCGCCCAAGAGGACCTCGCGAGGACCGAAGACCACGGCACCATGGATGGGGCGGACCCGACGGTGCTGAGTGAGAGGGCCCTCAAGAGAGGGCTTGACCAGTTGGGAACCCTGGGCTCCGGAAACCACTTCATCGAGATCCAGGTAGTGGACGAGATCTACGACCGGGAATGCGCCCGGGATTTCCGGCTTTCCGAAGGCCAGGTTACCGTCCTCATTCACTCAGGTTCCCGGGGATTCGGCCACCAGATCTGCGACGACTTCATCAAGGAAATGGGCCAGAAATCCCGGATCAAGGACTTCCAGTTGCCGGACAGGCAACTCGTGTGTGCCCCTCTCGGGTCCGAGCCGGGTCGCCGGTACCTCGCGGCCATGGCCTGTGCCGCAAACTACGCCTGGGCGAACCGACAGGTCCTGATGCATCTGGTACGCGAAACCTTCCTCACCCATCTCTCCCTCAGCCCCAGGGACCTGGATATGAGCCTGCTCTACGATGTCTGTCACAACATCGCCAAGAAGGAACGCCACATGGTGGAGGGCCGGGAGATGCGGGTTTGCGTTCACAGAAAGGGGGCCACCCGTTCCCTTCCTCCCGGCCATCCGGACGTGCCCGAGATCTATCGCCGCGCCGGTCAACCGGTCCTTATCCCCGGTGACATGGGAACCCACTCCTTTGTGCTCGCAGGCGCCCAGGGGTCCATGGAGCGAAGCTTCGGTTCAAGCTGTCACGGCGCCGGCAGGGTGCTGAGCAGAACTCAGGCTATCAAAACGGCAAAAGGGCGAGCCATCCATCGTGAACTGGAGGACAAAGGGATCTATGTCCAGTCCCGAGGGCTCAAGACCCTGAAAGAAGAAATCCCTGAAGCCTACAAGGATGTGTCCCAGGTCGTCGAGGTCGTGCATGGGGCGGGTCTGGCAAAAAAGGTTGCCCGCCTGAGGCCCCTCGGCGTAATTAAGGGTTAGAAGACCCTTTTGGGAACGGGAAGCCGCGGACTCCTCCTGTGTAGCCGCGTGCCGTTATTTAACATCTCGTGGAAAAGGCCGTCAACCCAAAAATAGGGGTTGCGGAAACCCTTTGATGGAGAGGCACTTCGCCCCCGCGTCATGGAACTGAAAAAGGAAATCGCCATCGCCTCCCTCGTTTTTGCCGCCGGAAAAGGGAGCCGGATGAAAGGGTTTGACGGGAACAAGACCCTTCTTCCCCTGGAACCCTCCTTCTCGCCCTTCCAGGGGGACCGTCCCATTCTCCTGCATATCCTGGGCCGCCTTCCTGATGGACCCAAGGCCGTGGTTGTGCATCACCGCAAGGAAGAGGTCATCCACACGACCCGGGGTCTGGGTGTTGCCTACTATGAGCAGCCCGTGCTCAACGGAACAGGCGGGGCCTTGCTCGCCGCAAGGGAATTCGTCGAGGCCGGGAATCATGACCGCCTGATCATCACCATGGGCGACGTGCCCTTTGTAAAGAGAGAGACCTACCTCGGCCTGGTCCGCGCCCTCCGGTTCCATCACCTGGTGATCCTCGGCTTCACACCCCGGGACAGGAAAAAGTACGGCGTGCTGGAGACCGAGGGAGAGAGAGTAAGGAGGATCACGGAATGGAAGTACTGGAAGGACTTCCCGGAAGAGAGGCGAGGTACCCTCAGGATCTGCAACTCCGGCATCTATGCAGCCCGCACCCGGGACCTGATCCCCTATCTTGAAACGCTCGGGAAGAACCCCCACAGGGTCCTCAAGGAACGGGACGGCAGGAAGGTGGAGATCGAGGAATTTTTCATCACCGATCTCGTGGAGTGGATGGTGCAGGACGCTCTTCATGTGGGCTATGGCCTGGCCGCGGATGAGAATGAGGTCATGGGGATCGACGACCTCCCTTCCCTTCTCAGGGCTCAACACTACAGCCGGCCGGCCGGCACAAAAGATACGCCGAGCCCTCTTACTTGAGATGCGGATGAGGTCTTATCGTGATGCCGACCCATTCCCAAATCCACCGTCAACTTCGAGCTTATCCACCGAAACCAAACGGTTCGGGGGTTCCCCGATTCACCAGCAAGCATTAGACGCAAG
>JAFGPH010000138.1 GCA_016926135.1 Deltaproteobacteria bacterium | reverse complement strand
TCTCTCAGGACCGCAACTCATCTTTATCCTCTGCCGGTTACCGCCCCGTAGTATCGAAATTCCTACCGTTGCAGGGACAGGGCTGTACCCCGTTTCGGGTGTCGCAGCCTGGGGCTGCTTGTGGAAAATGCAGAATCCGGGTCCCGTCTTATACGCATCGGAGAAACCGTTGCGGTCTGGACGACCACCCGCCGCCGGCCCTTCCACCGTGGATGGTTTCATTCATGGCTACAGAATACGTCATGGCATTTATGACTCAGGCCAGCTCAAGCTGTCTGAGTTTCCTGAAAAGGGTCCTGCGGGAAATGCCGAGCGAGGTGGCTGCCTTTGCCTTGTGCCAGTGGTTTTTCTGGAGGGCTTTCATGATAAGGCTCTTTTCATAGCCGTCTATGGAGGTCCTGAGTTCCCCATCCGTGTCCTGCCCGGATGCACGATCGGGGAATTCGGGCCGTCTCGAAGGCGATCCGGACCCTGCGGGGAAATGGACTTCCCTCACGGTAAGGTATCGTTGCAGCACGTTTTGGAGTTCCCGCACGTTCCCGGGCCAGTCGTGTTCCATGAGGCGATCCAATACTCTCGAAGGGATGCGGAGGGCAGCCCCGTCCCTTCCGAGAGACCGGAGGAAATGCTCCACGAGCAAGGGGATGTCCTCTTTCCTCTCTCTCAGGGGAGGGACGGAAATGGGGATAATGTGGATCCTGTAAAAGAAGTCTTCCCTCATGATGCCCATTTCCAGCAATTGAGGGAGATCCTTGTGGGTGGCTGCAATGATGCGGAAGTCGGACTTTTTCAGTTCTCTTCCGCCGACGGGCATGTAGGCCCGCGTCTCGATGGCCCTGAGGAGCTTTGCCTGCATGGCGGGGTCCAGTTCCGCCACCTCGTCGAGGAATAGGGTGCCGCCGTTTGCCAGGTCGAAGTAGCCCTGCTTGTCCGCATGGGCGCCGGTGAAGGCCCCCCGCCTGTACCCGAAGAACTCGCTTTCCATGAGGGTCACGGGAATTCCGCCGCAGTTCACGGGCATAAAAGGCCTGCCGCGGCGGGCGCTCTCGTTGTGGATGGCCTGGGCCACAAGTTCTTTGCCTGTGCCGGACTCCCCATGGATGATGACCCCGGCGTCGGTGGATGCGGACTGGAGGATCCGTTCATAGACCTCCTGCATGGGCTGGCTCTTTCCGATGATCTCCCCGAATCTGTAGCGCTCCTGGATGGACGATCTCAACCTTCTATTCTCATTTTTGAGGTGCTCGGTCTCGGCCTGGAGTGCCCTTTCCTGAACCATCCTCTCCGTGATGTCCCGCGTGGTGATGAGGACTGCAGGGCCACCGTCCCATTCAAACCCGTTCTGGTAGGTTTCCAGCCAGACCTCGTTTCCCTTTCTTGTCTTGCAGGGCCAGGACCATTGGACCCTCAGGGAGATCCCGCCTTCGAGGATCCGGAGGGTCTTCCTGAATTGGTCCCTGAATTCCGGGCAGATCAATCCCTCTGCATCCTTTTCCATCAGCTCGGCAGGCGCCTCGTATCCCAGGAGGGTGGCAAAGGCCTGGTTGACGAAGACCATTCTCCTCCCCTGGACGACCGTTACGCCGTCCGCCACGTGCTCCGCCAGGATCCGGTAACGCCGCTCCGACTGCATCAGGTCGCTTTCGAATTGAACCTGAACGGTGATGTCCTGGATGGTCTCCAGGGCGCCGATCGAATGCCCCTCAACGTCCCGCACAGGGGCAGCAAGGAGGGAGACATGCCTGGGCCTGCCGCCAAGGTTTGAGAAAAAGTCCCTGGCCTCCCACGCATGGGGCAGGAGTTCGGATTCCGATCCCGACTTCAGTCCGTAGAGATCGAGGAATCCCTCGTAGTCGCCGTCGAGCACCAGGTCGGCCAGCACCGGCCGTTTGCTCTCGTAAAAGGGTCTCCACTGGAAGTCCGTTCCGATCATATCCCCGGCCTTGTATCCTGTGAGCGCCTCGCAGGCGTGATTCCAGCGGATAACCCTGTGGTCCGGTCCGAGGACGAACTGGGGGATGGGCGAATAATCCAGGAGATTGGACTGCATGTTTCACCATCAAGACCCCCCGGCCCCTTGCCCGCATTTTCACTGGGCCGATGGCCAGCCAACCAGGGGTGTCTGTCGCTGAGATTTACCCTGCCCTAGGTTCTTCAATTATCATGCCAAATGCGGGACTGGATTGGAGGTCGGGGTTTGGGCTGGCAGAAATGAGATAAGGACCTGTAATTAGGTCTTTTGATTGGCCTTGGATTCCGGATCAATGAAATGGGAAGGCGTCAGGTTCTTGACGGAACCCATTCGAAAAACCGTGTTCCCAAAGAACCCCTTTCACCTTTGAGCTTTCCCTTGCATTCCTCAGTGCGTTTCCTTGAAGAGCATCCTCAGTTCATAGACCCCGCCCTCCCCGCTTCTCTGCATGTCGAATCCCATCTTGTTAAAGACGTGGAGCATGGGCCTGTTCTCCATGAGCACCTCTGCCGTGAAACCCAGGAGGCCCTGTTTCTTGGCCAGGTAGGTCATGTAGGCAAGCAGCTCGCTGCCGACCCCCTTGTTCTGGAAGTCGTCGGCCACGATAAAGGCCACCTCGGCCATGTGTGTTTCCTGGCTGATGCCGTACTGGGCCAAACCCACCACCCTCTCCCGGCCTTCCTTCGGGATGGTGGCGACGATGGCCATGCCTTTGGAGTAATCGATGACCACGTAGTCCTGCAATTCCTGGTGGGGCATTCCCTTCTTGGGTGAGATGAACCGCCGGTACATGCTCTTGTCCGACAAATCGTAGAAGAAATTTTTCAGCAAGGGCTCGTCACTGATCCTGAGGGGTCGCAGAAAGATCTCCGTCCCCTCTTTGGTGGTTCTGTAGGTCTCATATTGTTCCGGGTATTCCCCCTTGTCGCCGGGGATGAATTTCTGATCCCTGTAGATCAGGTTCTGCCGCTTGGCCTCCTCGATGAGCCAGGGTCTGAACTTGGGATGGGCTATGGCGATCAATTCCATGGCCCGTTCCCGGATGCTCTTCCCGTGGAGGTAGGCAATGCCGTATTCGGAGACCACATAGTGGACGTCGCTGCGGCCCAGGGTGACCCCCGCACCCTCGTAGAGGAAGGGGACGATTCTGGACACCTCCCCCCCCTTGGCTGTGGAGAGGATGACCAGGATGGTCTTTCCTCCGGGTGAGAGGACCGTGCCCCGCATGAAATCGGTCTGGCCCCCGACCCCGCTGTAGAACCTCTTGCCGATGGACTCGGCCGTGGCCTGACCCGTGAGGTCGATCTGGAGACAGCTGTTGATGGCGACCATGCGCATATGTTGGGCAATGACCAGGGGATTGTTGGTGTAATCCACGGACCTGAATTCGACGCCCGGGTTGTCGTCGATGTACTCATAGGTGGACTTCCTGCCCATGCAGAAGGTGGCCACCGTCTTTCCCCGGTTGATGCTCTTGTTGCTGTTGTCCGCAACACCCGACTTCATGAGTTCCACCATGCCGTCCGTGAGCAGCTCGGTGTGGACCCCCAGGTGCTTCTTCCCCTTTAGGTTGGCCAGGATGGCATTGGGAATGCTGCCGTAGCCTACCTGGATGGTATCCCCGTCCTCCACGATGCGTGCCACGTGCCTGCCGATGCGCTGGGCCAGTTCATCCGGCAGTGCCCTTTCGTATTCCAGCAGGGGCTCGTCATGGGGGATCACATAATCCACGTCCCTGATGTTCACGAAGGTCTCTCCGTGGACCCTCGGCATACGGGTGTTGACCTGGGCAATGACCAGGGAGGCGTTTTCGACCGCGGCCTTGGTGATGTCCACGCTGACCCCCAGGCTCATGTACCCGTTCTGATCCGGCGGAGAGGTCTGGACGAGGGCCACATCCACGGGCACGACCTTTCTCCGGAAGAGATCCGGCACCGCCGAGAGGGCGATGGGCGTGTAGTCGGCAAGACCTTCGTTCACGGGATTACGCGTGTTCGTCCCGATAAAGAAGGAGTTGTGCCTGAAGTTGTCCACGAATTTCTCGTCCGCGTAAGGCGCGACCCCCAGGCTCCAGACGTGAAAGACCTCTGCGTCCAGAACCGCCTTTGGATGGGAGGAGACATACTCGATGAGCGCCTTCACGAGATACTGGGGCTCTCCGCACCCTGTTCCAATGAAGATCCTGTCCCCCCGGTGGATCTTGCTGAAGATTCTCTCCTCAGACTGGAATTTCTCGGGGTACTGTTTCTCCATGTCTTCCTCCGTCACTTTCCCTTCATCAGGGCTGCCGACAGATATCCCACCACCTCGGTCCGATTCCCGGTGACGCCACCGGACGTGGCATACTGGAGGATCTCCGCCCGGTCGGCGCCGAGGGCACGGGCGGCGATCATGGTCGCAATGGTCGGACCTCCCCCGCAGGCCTCGCAGGCCCCTTTGAACAGGGAGTCGGCTAGTCCCTGTGGATCATACTCCCGAACATTCCGGATGAACTCCAGGTCCAGGTTCTTGGCCTCGGTGTCCCCGTGGAAATGGGAGAGGTCCGTACTGGCCAGGAGCAGGGTCTTCGTGTCCCCCTGAAGGAGGCGACCCAGGACTGCGGCCAGTGCGGAGCAGGTCTCGAAGTCCTGTTCCCCCATGACAAGGGGGACGATATGGAAATCCTTCAGCACCACCTGGAGGAAAGGGACCTGGATCTCCAGGGAGTGTTCACGGCTGTGGGCCTCCGGCACGGACCGCACGCGGGCGCCCTCCGCATGGAGGAGTTTTCGGGCAAAGTCCAGGTCCACGGGAATCGTGCCCAGAGGCGTCCTGTAGCCCTGGTGAAGGTCTGCCGAGACCCCTCTGAACCTGTGCCTGTGACTCGGGCCGATCAGGACCATCCGGGTGAACCCCGCTCCCTGAAGGAGATGGTAGGCATGGGCCGCCACCTGTCCGGAGTACATGTATCCTGCATGGGGCACGATGATGCCCCGCAGATCCCCTTCAGGCCTGGGTGCCTTGACCCGGGAAAGATATCCCTGGATGGTCCGCCGCAGTTCGTTCCCGTTTCCCGGATACCATGTGCCGGCCAGGATGGACTCCCGGATACCCTTTGTGCCAGGGTCGCGTTCGGCCGCCTCGGGCCATGGCCGGTCGCCGCAGGAGAGAAAGAAAGACAGGAAGACCGTAAAAACCCACGCGCCCTTGACCATGACTCCTCCCACCCTTATGTTTGAGAACATATCACTGCCGAGCCTTCTGCTGCGGCAAGGTTCCTGTTTCGGCCCCCTCCCGCAACAGGCATGGTCCGAAAATCCTTGCCTAATTATAGGGCCGCGCTTTAAATAAGAAAACCCTTTTCCTCGAAGGAGAACCGATGCGATTCCATTTGCGTTTGCTTGGCGGGGCCATGGTCTTTACCCTTTTCCTGGTGCTGATCCTCTTTCATGGCTGTACCTCCAAGGAGAAGGAAGGGGCTACCGCACCCGACTTCGCCCTGGAAGACGTCTCCGGAAAGCGAGTCGTCCTTCAGGATCTGAGAGGGCGGTATGTCCTGATCGACTTCTGGGCCACCTGGTGCCCTCCGTGCCTCCAATCCATCCCTGAACTGGTCGAACTCCACAGGAAATACAGGGATCAGGGTCTCGTGGTCCTAGGGATCTCCCTGGACGATCCCCGGCGGGTGGACAACCCGTCCCTGGTTGCCTTCATGGAAAAATACCGGATCGAGTACCCGGTCCTGAGGGGGACCGAAAGCATGGTGCGAGCTTACGCCGGGGCCGAGGGCATGGCCATACCTACCATGGTATTCGTCAACAGGGACGGCAGGATCGTGGAGAAAATCGTGGGCTTCATGCCCGGCAGGGTGGAGACCTTCATCAAGAAGCTTCTCGGATGATTGTCGATTTTCATACCCATATTTTCCCCCCTGCTTTCGTAGGGGATAGAGGGCTTCTCTTTTCCGGAGAACCGGCCTTTGAACTCCTCTACGGATCCCCCGATTCCAGGATGGCAGGAACAGAAGAACTCCTGAGGACAATGGACGAGGAGGAAATCGAACGCTCCGTGGTCTTCGGCTTTCCGTGGGAAAAGGAGGATCACCTTCGCAGGCACAACGATTACGTCATCGAATCCGTGCAGAAATATCCACACAGGCTTACAGGCTTCTGCACCTTTTCACCCCTCTCCAACCGGGCGTTGAAGGAGGCCGAAAGGTGCCTGGATGCGGGCCTCTCGGGAGTGGGTGAACTTGCCCTCTATCACGGGGATGCCTCTGCCGTGCCGAGGGGGGGGCCGCTCAGGGAATTGGCGGATCTCTGCCTGCGTTTCGATGTGCCTGTTCTCCTGCACGCCAACGAGCCGGTCGGGCATGCCTACCCGGGAAAGACCACTACCCCACTCAGTGAATTCTACGAGCTGGTGAAGGAAAGGCCTGCCAATCGTTTTGTGCTGGCCCACTGGGGGGGAGGTCTCTTCTTTTACGCCCTCATGAAGAAAGAAGTCAGGGAAGTGCTCCGCAACACGTGGTTCGACACGGCCGCGTCCCCATACCTCTACACGCCGGACATCTACAGGATCGCGGGCGAGATCATCGGGTATGAGAGGATCCTCTTCGGCTCCGACTACCCCCTGCTGAAGCCGGGCCGGTATTTCCAGGAAATGGAGGATGCCCGCATCCCGGAGGAGGCCGTGAAAAAAATCAAAGGGGAGAACGCGGCCCTCCTGCTGGGCTTGACGTAGTGAGTTGCGGGCTGGACGACCACCCCCAGTGCCCTCTCAACGATCGCGTTTTTGAATCAGGAGGGCCTCGGGGGGTGGTCTCTCAGCGCCGCAACTGATCTTCATCCCCTGCGGTTTACCGCCCCGTAATATCGAAGCCGTCGCGATTGGCACAGGATTTGCTCGATGTAGGGGTTGGCTGGTGCGCTCTTTTCCCGGGATTCGGGAGCGTCCTGCCCCCTTCCTTGGGAAAATCGGGCTGTTGTGGGGCCGGCGTCGGAGACCGGCCAGGTGGGTCCGGGGTGTAGTGTGCCAAGGTATTGACGTGAATGCGGTGGAGGTCATTGGATGGGCGTCGAAAAGAAACCCGAAACGAAGAGGAACGTGAATGCGTGGATGACCACCTACACGGACCTGATGACCCTTCTCCTCACCTTCTTCGTCCTCCTCCTCAGCATGGCGGTGATCACCGAAGAGAAACGCCTGGTGGCCTTGAATTCGGTTACCGGCGCCTTCGGCTTCAAACCGGGAGCCCATTCCATCATCGGCTCGCCCAAAGGCCTGAACGTCACCGTTGGCGGGGCCCCCATGAGGAAGGAGGAGGTGGACTTCGAGATGATGAGGAACATCGAGTTGAAGAACGCCATGCAACAAGACATGACCATCATCAAGGAAGATGAACGGATCATCATCAGCCTGAGCGACCGCGTTCTCTTCAAGCCGGGGTCAAGCCGGATCGAGGAGGATCGCCTGGGGTTTCTCTCTGAACTGAGGGAGGCCCTGAAGGAGAGCCCCTCCAGAATCGAGCTGCGCGGGTACGTGGCCTCTTCAGAGATGGTTTCTGACGAGGACCGCCTGACAACTTCCATGATGCTCTCTGCCGGGAGGGCCTTCAGCGTATTCCGCTTTTTTTCCGGGAAGGGTGAAATCCCGGCCGAGCGAATCGTGGCACACGGCTTTGGCACAAATGCCGCGAAAAAGGGAACGTTGAAGGAGACACATGAAGCCAACCGGCAGGTGGAGATTATCCTGGACTACCGCGAGCGCGTCCCTTACAGGTTGAGCAGGCCCTGGAGGGACTCCTTCCTGGATTTCAAGGGTTTCCTTTTTAAGGTGCCCGGAGGGGAACATGGCTCCTAATCCGTACAGGCCCAAAGAAGAGAAAGATGCCAGGGGGGCGGGCTGGCTGGTGACCTTTTCGGACCTCTCCACCCTGCTCCTCACCTTCTTCGTGCTCCTTCTTTCCATGTCCACCATGGACGACAAGACCTTCAAGAGCATGTTCCACAATTTCACCGCCAGTTGCGGAATCCTCCACTTCAAGGAGTACGGCGAGATTTACAGGCCCAAGGAGGTTCTCATCGAGAGTCTTTACGAGAAGCTCAAGGATGCCCTGGTGGTCAAGAGGGCGGAGGACGATCCGGACGAAATTGTCTCGCCCAAGGAGGACAAAACCTTTCAAGAGACGGGAGCGTCGCTGATCGTGGAGAACTTCAAGGGGGGCTTCAAACTGGTCTTCGGCCATCAGCTCCTCTTTGCCCCGGGGGGTGCGGATATCAGCGATGAGATGATCCCCATCCTGCAAAGGATCGGCAGCTTCATGCGGAACTCAGACTATCAGGTTTACATCGACGGGCACACGGACAACATCCCCATCCGCAGCGGCACGTATCCCTCCAATGAAGATCTCTCCCTGGCGAGGGCCTTCAACCTGATGGAGTACTTCGTCAAACAGGAAAGCATTTCCCCCCTTTCCATTGCCCTTGCGGGTTACGGAGACGCCCATCCGGCAGACACCAACCAGAGCCCCGAGGGAAGGGCCAGGAATCGGCGGGTGGAGATCATCTTCAAGAGCCAGAAGTATTTTTAACTCTCATTTCTTCCTGAAAATGACCCTGATGGGCGTGAGGTCCAGGCCCAGTTGCTCTCGCAACTGATTGGTGAGGAAACGCTGGTAGGAGAAGTGCACACTCTCTGGCCTGTTCACAAAGATCACAAATGTGGGAGGCCTGATGGCGGTCTGGGTGGCGTAGAAAAGCTTGAAACCTCCACGCCCCGTTTTGGGCGGCGGGTTTCGGTGGACCATCTCCTCTAAGGCCCGGTTCACCTCTCCCGTGCCGATCCTTCGAGAGAACTGGCCGTAGAGAACCTCGATTCTGTCGAAGATCTTGCCCACTCCCTGGCCGGTGAGTGCGGAGACATGGAGTCTGGGGGCAAAGGGGAAAAACTTCAGGTGCCTTTCAAAGGAGTCCTCCAGGGTCCTCTTGGTGTCCGGGTCGTTCTTGACGAGGTCCCATTTGTTGACCACCAGGAGGGTGGCCCTGCCCCGCTCGAAGGCGTACCCGCAGATGCGGGCATCCTGATCCGCCACCGCGGAGGAGGCATCCATGACCACCACGGCCACATGACACCGGTCGAGACTCCTGAGGGCCTTGACGGTGGAGAACTTGTCGATCTTCTCCCTCACCCGCCCCTTTCTGCGGATTCCGGCCGTGTCGATGAAAAGGTATTCCCTGTCTTTGCGGGTGCAGAGAATGTCCACGGCATCCCGCGTGGTCCCGGGGATCTCGCTCACCAGGAGACGGTCCACGCCCAGAACCCGGTTGATGAGAGAGGACTTGCCCACATTGGGCCTCCCCAGGACGGCGACCCTGACACGGTACTCCGGCCCCTCGTCTGCCGTCTCGGCGGGCAGGTCCGCAGTGAGATCATCCATCAGGGTTCTCAGGCCGTACCCGTGGGCCGCCGAAAGGGGATAGACACGCGGTATTCCCAGGGCATAGAACTCTGAGACATGGGGATCGAGCTCAGGCCCGTCGATTTTGTTGACGGCGAGGTAAACCTCCTTGCCCGTGCGGCGAAGAAGATCGGCCATCTCCAGATCGCCGGGCATGATCCCTTCCCTGCCGTCCGCCACAAAGACGATCCTGTCCGACTCCTCCACGGCCTTCACGACCTGGCCCCTCACCATGCCTGTGAGCAGATCTTCCTCAGACCGGTCGAATCCCCCTGTGTCGATGACGGTCAACCGCACTTCCCCCCAGTTGACCACCGCATAGAGACGATCCCTCGTGACACCCGGCCGGTCATCCACAAGGGCATCCCTTGACCTGGACAGGCGGTTGAACAGGGTCGACTTGCCCACGTTCGGACGACCCACAATGGCTATGACGGCTGCCATGATTCTCTTTTCTAAGAACCCCGGTGCACCCCTCTGGAATGGGTCAATGTAGCCTGTCTTCCGGACGGGGTCAAGGAAGGACCGCTCACCGGGAGACGTCCCGCAGATGAGCAACGGCTCGCTGAGAAGCCCATATGCGCCGCACCGGCTTTTTCACTTGCTCCTTTTCTTAAAAAGCTATATATTGTGCTCATTTCCAGAAAGTCTACGCTATGTTGTATGCCGGGTCTTTGGTTTTCACGTCAAGAAGAGGGTTCGGTCATGGCTGCCAAATACGTCATTGTGACAGGTGGAGTGCTCTCCGGACTGGGTAAAGGGATAGCGGCCGCCTCCATGGGGCATCTGCTCTCTTCACGGCTCAAGATCATTCCCATCAAGTGTGACGGCTATCTCAACGTGGATCCCGGCACCATGAATCCCTTCGAGCACGGTGAGGTTTTTGTCCTGGACGACGGCGGTGAAGTGGATATGGATTTCGGTCACTATGAACGTTTCCTGGGTGTCAACTGCAAATCGCACTGGAATCTCACCATGGGGAAGGTGTTCGACATGGTGAGACAGAAAGAGAGAAGGGGAGACTACCTGGGCAAGACCGTGCAGTATATCCCTCACGTGACGGACGTGATCAAGAACCACATCTTCGAAGTGACCCGCAGCGAGTCGGCCGATCTGGTCATCGTCGAGATCGGCGGTACGGTGGGAGATATCGAGAACGAGCTTTTCCTGGAAGCCATGAGGCAGATGAGAGAGGATGTGGGCAGGGACAACATCATCTACGTTCATCTGACCTATGTTCCCATCCCCTATGGCGTCAACGAGCAGAAATCCAAACCTACCCAGCAGAGCGTGAATCTTCTCAAACAGCGAGGCATCTTTCCCGACGTGATCATAGGCCGGTGTTCCCAGTTCCTCACCCGGGAGATCAAGGCCAAGATCTCGAGCTTCTGCGACGTGGAACCCGACGCCGTGATTACCGGTCTGGACGTGGAGGATATCTATGAGATCCCCCTCATCTTTGAAAGCGAGGGCCTCTCCGAGATCCTCCACAAGAAGCTGAACATTTACAGCCCCCCTGATCTGAGGAGATGGAAGGAACTGATCGACAACATCCGCAGTCCGGAAAGGGAGATCACCGTGGCCATGTGCGGGAAGTACACCAAACT
>JAFGPH010000137.1 GCA_016926135.1 Deltaproteobacteria bacterium | reverse complement strand
TGCAATCTCCTCCACGCAAAGGCAAAGCGTGGTGCAGGGGCTCACCGGCCAGCCTCCATACTCCTCCTGCAGCATGATCTGGAGAAGGCCGAGATCCCAGAACAGAGCGGCTGCATCCTGGTTGAACTCGCCCCTGCGATCCGTTATTTCGCCCCTCGGCCTTCCCGATCCAATACAGCTCTGACAGCAAGCCCGATTCTTTCCAGAGTGAACGGTTTTTTGATGTAACAGCCGGCCCCGATCCGTTGGGCCTCACGGACGCGTTCGGTCTCGGCATAGCCGCTCGCGATGATCGCTTTCTGATCAGGGACAACTTCCAGGATTTGCCCGTACGTTTCCAATCCATCTATACCGGGCGGCATGATCATGTCCAGGATCAGCAGATCAAAAGGCCTTTTTTGAATCAACACCACCGCATCTTCACCGCTGGCTGCCGTGCTCACATCATATTGAAGCCGCTGCATCATTCTTTTGGCAAGCTCCCTTTGTTCGGGTGCGTCATCAACAATCAGGATGGACTCCCCCTTGCCGAGATATTCCTCGATATAAACAGGCGCGGGGACTTTCATCTCTTCCCTTGATGCGGGAAAATAGAGAACGAAGGTCGTGCCGGAACCTTCCTCGGTGGAAATATCGATAAAACCGCCATGGTCCTTGACCGCACTCCAGACGACCGACATCCCCAGTCCGGTGCCGCTGCGCCCCAGCACCTTCTTCGTGTAGAAGGGCTCGAAGATCTTCTCCAAGTCGGAGGAGGGTATTCCAGTGCCCACATCGGACACCTCCATGACGGTGTATTTCCCCTCAGGAATGATCTCAAACCCGGTGAAGGGTTTGTCGATATAGCAGTCACGGGTGGCGATCGTGATCGTGCCGCCCACGGGCATCGCATCGGCGGCATTGGCCACCAGATTCATCAACGTTTTTGAAATATGTGTCTCAGACCCCACCAAGTTCAGCATGCCTTCCGACAGGTTCGTTTGGACATGTAGATCACGTCTGTCACCGACCAGTCGCCGCCATTCAGGTGATGCGATGAAATCACGGACGATCTGATTGAGGTTGATGACTTTCCTGGACGCCACACCCCTGCGCGCTAGGGTCAGCAGATCCTGCACCATTTCTGCGGCTCTCTGGCCCGAGTTCTTGATGCTCAGGAGGGGTTCCCGAAGAGGACTGTCCGCTTCAATGTCGAGCAGGAGGAGGTCCGGGTAGCTGACGATGCCGCTCAGGATATTGTTCAGGTCATGGGCCACACCCCCGGCCAGTGTGCCCAGCAATTCGAGTTTTTTCGCGTTTTGGAGCTTGACTTCAAGGAGCTTCCTCTCTTGCTCCGCTCTCCTGATATCCGTCAGATCATGGACCACCGTCATGGCCTTCTTGGGAACGCCGTCCCTGAAAAAGAATCGGGTATTCGTGATCACGCACATTTCCTGTCCGTTTTTCCCACGGATGGTGTACTCCGCTGGGGGCGGGTTCGTTTCGCCTGAGTAGACTTGTTCAAAAAGCTTCTTCACCTTTTCCCGGCTTTCTGCGTTCAAAAGGGAAAGAAGGTCCATCTGCATGAGTGCATCCTTGGTATGGCCAGTGTATACACTCATCACGTCATTGACGCTGATGAACTTGAACTCCTCCATATCCAATTCAAATATGCCCGCCGGTGCATGTTTGACTATTTCCCTGTACTTTTCCTCGCTTTCCTTGAGCGCCTTTTCATACTTGACCCGTTGGGTCACATCCCTGGCAGCGCCCTGAACCGCCATGGGACGGTTATTGCCGTCCATGATGAGTTTGTTGCGGTATTCCAGAATGACTTCCTGGCCTTCCCGTGTGAAGACCTTCAGGTATCCCTCGTCCGATCCGTTGGTAATGACACGGGCCAGGTAGGCATCGAATTGGGGTCTGTGCCGTTCGGGTATGTAGTCGCGGATGTTCAGGCCCTCAATGTCTTCCCGGCGAAGGCCGTATTCCTCCTTGAAGTGGACATTGGTTTCCAGCAACCTCCCTTCAAGATCGTGGATGCAGAGCAAATCAGAGCCATTTTCAAAAAGGTTGCGGTACTTTTCCTCGCTCTCGGCGATTTTCTTCTCGGCCCTTTTCCTCTCGGAGATGTCGCGGGTAACGCCCAGAATTGCAATCGGCGATCCGCTTGGATTGCGGATGAACGACACGGTGGTCTCAGCCCAGGTATAGCCTCCTCCTTTCAGCGATTGCTCGATTTCGATCCTCTTGGAACGCTGAGGGTCCATGCCGGGATTGCCGTCACTGACCAGTTCCTCTTCCAGGATCTTGGACACCTCAGCGAGAGACGCAGGCGACAGCGTCTCATCGAGCGTCTGCGCTCTGGCCTCCTCTGCGGTGAATCCCCGGCTTCTTTCCACCGAAGGACTGATGTAATCGAACTTCAGGGTCTTGAGGTCCAGGATCCAGATGGTGTCGGATACGTTCTCGGCCAGGATCCGATATTTGCTCTCCGACTCAATCAACGCGGCCTTTTGGGATTCCAGAACCTGCTTGGATTCGAGGAGTTGCTTGTTGGTCGTCTCCAGATCCGCCGCCAGACGACGAACCTCATCGTACTTGTTCTGAATCAACTGATTGGCCTGCACCAACTCCGCCACGGCCTGTCGGCGGGAGTTCCATCCAAGGAAAAACCGCTTGAAAAACGGCCTCTTCCTCGGCACCCAGCGGACCCGGTAAACACAGCCCTCGCACCCCTGCGGGGGATTGTCGGGCCAGATTCGTTGGCCATATTTGTCACAAGCTACCTGGCACTTGAACTCTTCCACCTCGGCCAGGGGCAACCCGAACATCGTCGGTATGCCCGCAAGGACGCCGCGGGTGTAATCACAGTCAAACCGGGTCTTCTGGTCACTGTCGTGGTATCGGTCCTCCAGGACGACCCATGAATCGCCGATCTCGTGGACGTACACCGTGCCGTTCAACTTGAGGAACCTATTGTACTGGGGGGCCTGCCCATAAATGAGCTTGGGACTGCCGAGCAGCCTGGCAATTCGATCCAGGATACCCAGCGATTGAAAACGCCCCGATGCCAGGGTCATGTTGTAAACGGCGTTCTTATCTCCCAACTGGTCGATCATCCGCTGATAAAGCACCTGCAGAAATGCATGGGAAACCCAGTTGTTGGTGTCGGTCAGATAGTCTTCATCCAGGGGCAGCCCATCCAGAAGGTTCCCCAAGGCGCCATTGTTTTTCTCCCGGACATACATGAGTAGTGTCCGGGTGACCCGGCAGCTTATCTCTTTAGATCTTTCGGGATGAGTATGTGGGTTCATGGACCCTGTTCCTGAAGCCTTTCCGATCGGAGACCCTTGGAAAACAGATGATCCCGAATATACCACAAACGCCCAGAACGATCTACACTTGCCACCTCCTTTGGTCCTGCCCTGAAACTCACAGGATCTCGCCCTGCATGTCTTCCCGTACGATATGGGGGGGGGGCGCTCTCTTTTCAACTTTGACATGCTGGGGCCTTTGACCTATACTTCCACCACCTTAAGGAAAGGGCCGGTCGTGAAACCACCCATGGAAAGAAAGGAGTATGGACTCATGGCGAAAAGAAT
>JAFGPH010000136.1 GCA_016926135.1 Deltaproteobacteria bacterium | reverse complement strand
TCTCGGCTGTCAGACCGCCCACAACGGAAACAATGCCAACTGCCCTGTAGGGACCCAGGTGGCCCCCAGCCAGACCAAGGTCCTGATTGGGGGGTAGGGCGAAATGCTCATGGCAGAACCACAGATCCTGTCCGGCGGGAACGGTCGATGACAGGAATGAGACCGGTGGAGGAGGGAGAAGGATCATGGAGAATCTAGCCAGGGTCAAAGAGGGTCAGGCGCCGTCATCCCTTATCCAGGGAAGGGTAAGGGGGACTCGGGAATCCTTCTACTGGGTAGAGACCGCAGCCGGGATCCATGCGTCGAAAAGGGCTGCCAGTTGCCTCGTCGAGCCCCAGGTGTCGGACCTCGTCCTTGTCTATGAGGGCGATCGGGGGGGCTGGTATGTGCTGGCCGTGCTGGAAAAGGAAGAGGGCGTGGCCTCCTCCATCGTATTTGAAGATGGCCTGTCCCTGGAGGTGAGGAAGGGACGTCTTGATCTCGTGGCCGAAGGGATCCATCTCGCCGGCAAGGAGATCGCCCTTTCTTCTGCGGGCATCCGAATAGATTCCCTCAAGGGAAAAGTCAGGATCATGGACTTATCATTCCTGGGCAAGACCCTGACAAGCCAGATCCAGCGGATAAAATCGGTGGCAGAGTTCTGCGACTCCGCAGTGGGTCGATTGAGTCAGCGGGTGATGCGCTCCTATCGCTGGATCCAAGACTTCGAACAGACGCGGGCTGGCCGAATCACATGCCTTGTCAAGGACACCCTGTTCATGAAGGGAAAGCGTGCCTCCCTCATGGCGGAGAAGAAGATCAAGATGGACGCTGAGAAGATTCACCTGGGATAGACCAGGGGAGGATCAATGTGGAACCCCAGAATATCGAATGACAAAGGGAAAGATTTTGATCACTCCGGTTCTGCGGTTCAGGGTTCGAAATGCAGGATTCTCTTCCACGCGAATCCCCTTCATCATTCCGTTTTCGCCATTCCATATTCGAAATTCGCGCTTCGGTGCGGGAGGTGACCCATGGCTTTTCTGACCCAGAAGAAGTTCGACTTTGTCTCACAAGGTCTTGATCCCGACACCTTTGGTGTCGTGCGGTTCAGGGGGAGTGAGGGCTTCAGCAAGTGCTACGAGTTCGAGGTGGACCTGGTCTCCACGGAGGCGGAGATCAATCTCGACCAGGTGCTCGAGAATCCGGCCACATTCACCATCCTGCGAGAGGAGGGGGACATCCCGTTTCACGGGATCCTGGCCGAGTTCGAGCAACTCCATCAGGTGGATGAGTACGTGTTCTACCGGGCCGTGCTGGTGCCCAAGCTCTGGTGGCTGTCGCTGACCCATCACAATCAGGTGTTCCTGGAAAAGGAAGTTCCTGAGATCATTCAGGATGTTCTGAAGGACGGGGACCTCACGTCCCTGGATTTTGAACTGAAGCTCGATGCAAGCTACCCCAGGTGGGAGTACGTGTGCCAGTACCGGGAGAGCCATCTCGACTTTGTATCCCGCTGGATGGAGCGGGAGGGGATGTACACCTACTTCGAACAGGGAGATCAGGGGGAAAAGGTGATCATTGCGGACACGAAGACGGTCCACCAGGAGATGCCCCAGGGGAAAATCATGTACTATTCCCCGCCCTCGGGGCTGGATGAGTCTCACCGCGAAGAGGTGGTGAAGAGCTTTGTGTGCCGGCAGCGGATGCTGCCCAAGACCCTGAAGCTGAAGGACTACAATTACCGAACCCCTTCCCTGGATGTGTCGGGCAGTGCAGAGGTGAAGAGTGGTGGACGGGGTGAGGTGTACATCTACGGAGAGCATTTTCGGACGCCGGAGGAGGGGAATGCCCTGGCCAAGATCAGGGCCGAGGAGTTGCTCTGTCATGAGAAGCGGTTCTATGGGGAGAGCACGATACCGTATCTGCGTCCCGGATACCTGTTTGACCTGCAGGATCACTACCGGGGCGACTTCAATCAGGGCTACCTGACCATCGAGCTGAACCACGAGGGGAGCCAGGCGGCGTACCTGATCGCAGGGATCCAGAAGGGGCTGAGCGAGGTGGAGGAAGAGTCCTACTACCGGAACACGTTCGTGGCGATCCCCGGGAATGTGCAGTTCCGGCCCGAACGCAAGACGGAGAAGGCCAGGTTCTATGGCACCATGAACGCCAAGATCGATGCGGCGGAGAGTGGCAAGTACGCGGAACTGGACGAACAGGGGAGGTACAAGGTGCTGCTGCCTTTTGACCTTTCCGGCCGCAAGGACGGCAAGGGCTCCACCTGGTTGCGCATGGCCCAGCCCTATGCGGGCACGGACCATGGCATGCACTTCCCTCTTCACAAGGGAACGGAGGTGCTGCTGGGCTTCATCGACGGGGACCCGGACCGGCCCATCATCCACGGGGCCGTGCCCAATCCCGACATGCCCAGTCCGGTGACCTCCGCGGACCAGAGCATGAGTAAGATCACCACGGCGGGAGGGAACAAGATCCACATCGAGGACCAGGAAGGGAGCGAGAGACTTCTCATGCATGTGCCCGGCAAGAAAACGTTTGTCCGGCTTGGGGCGCCCAACGATCCCGGCCATGAGGAGGTCCCGGAATCGGCCTCAGCCGAATGGGAAGGCTGCGCCATCGCCACCGCGGGTGCGCTCCATTTCAAGGCAGAGTCAAAGAACGAATTCATCTTCGGGGAGACCACGGAGTGGTTTGGAGGGTTGAAATCCGATTTCTGTGCCGGTGCGGCATTCGATACCACCATCGGCGAAAAGATGGACACCTGCGCCATCGCACACCACGAGTTTTCGGCGACCAAGTGGAGCTACAGTGAGACGGACACGAGGATCAAGGGTCTGGAGAACAAACTCCGTGGAGTCGATAACACGGTGGTGGAATCGATCAACACGCTGGCACAAAGCAAGGTTCAGGCCCTCAACCTGGACACAAGGCTTCGCGACCTGCACACGGACGTGACGACCGAACGTACCCAGGCCATTGCAACCGCAACATCGGCCCTGGCCACGAAGCAGGAGGTGACGGCCGCCAAGGATGAGGCCGTGGCGACTGCGAACAGGGCCATAGCCACTGCATCGGAAGCCATCGGCGAACGCGTCCAGGCTGTGGCCCAGAGAACCGAAGCCGTCGCCTCCAAGGTGGAGACCCTGGGTTCCCACCTGAAGACGGCGGTCGAAAGCACACACAACATAGCGGTGAAGACGAATGTCAATGCGGAAGCGAATACCCTGGCCGCCCTCTACAGTGTGTTGTAGGCGGTCATGAAAGTATACAAGAAAAACCAGCATTCCCTGTTCGTGAAACCCTTCGGGGTCCATGATCGGCTCTATCTCGCCCTGACGGTCTTCATCTATTTCGACCTCACCGCCCCGGACGATCCCCTCACGGAACAGGAACTCTGGAAGAGCGTTCCGGAGCAGTTGAAGCCCAATCCCATTCTGGATGTGGGTATGCCCAAACCGCGTGCCGAGGTTCTCGTTACGGGATCCTGTTTTGCCCCCAGGGGTTCCAGCCGAAATGCGTCAATGGTTTCCGTGGCCGTAGGGACAATGAGGAAGGAGCTTGCCGTGTTCGGCGATCGCTTCTGGAAGGGGCACGCCGAGGAGCTGATGACCATCAGCGATCCCCTTCCCTTTTCCGAGATGCCCCTTACATGGTCGAACGCCTTTGGCGGGAAGGATTTCGCGGAAAACCCTCTGGGGAAGGGCATCCACCCTGTGTTCCGGGAAGACGGAGAGAGTCTCGTTCCCCTGCCGAATGTGGAGTACCCCGGGAACCTTATCGGGGCTCCATCCCAGAGGCCCGCGCCGGCGGGGCTCGGCCCTGTGGACCTCATGTGGCCCCAGCGTCAGAAAAAAACCGGGACCTATGACGAGAAGTGGCTCAAGGAACGCTGGCCCTATTTCCCGGACGACATGGACTACGAGTTCTTCAACTGCGCCCCGCAAGACCAGTTTCTGGAAGGATTTCTGGCCGGCACGGAGACGATCCAAATCCTCAACATGCACCGGGACATGCCCCTTATCTCCTCTCGCCTGCCCGGCCTTCGCATCCGCTGCTTCGTGACGAAAAGAGAATCACCCGGGTCCGAGACCGAGATCTTCCAGGATGTTCCCACCCGGATGGACACGCTGTGGCTCTTCCCCGCGATCCTCCGGGGTGTGCTCATGTACAGGGGGACCACGGAGATCCATGATGAAGAGTATGAAGACGTCATCCGCATCTTCCTGGCCACGGAGCACCTCTCCGACGCTCCCGGCACCGTCGAGCACTACCTGGAGGAGCAGAGAAAGGCCATGGACCGGTCTGTGCCCGTGGATATGGAGCCCCTCGAGAGGGCGGCGAAGAGTGTGGGCGGCATGATGAAGCGGATCAAGAAGATCCCCAAAGACCTGGACCATGCCGTCAAGACGGCCACGGGGAAGGCGCCGGTGATGCCCCGCACCCCTGCGGAGACGGCGGCCACGGGTCAGAAGGTGATCGGCGACAGCCTCGCCCTTCTGGACAGACTGGAAGCGCAGTCCAGGGACCTTCACGCCCAGTACGGGCACCTGGTCAGGATTGACCTGGGCATGTTCGACAGGATGAGAGCCAGTCTCAGGGCCGCGTCCTCACGGGTTGACGAGGATCTTCGGAGGATTGAGGCCGCGTCTGAGCAGGTGAGGAAGAGCGCGGAGGCCGCAGTGAAGGAAGGATCGGAGAAGCTGAAGCAGATCGCCCCACCCGGCGCCCTCGAGAAGTCCGGAGTCGCGCTTGAGATGGTCCTGCCCGGGCCAAAGAAAGTCAACCCCTGGCACGACAGGGGTTTCCCCTTTGTGGTTCAGTGCAGGAAGATCCTTGAGGGCGACGCTGGCGCGTTGAAATGCCTCCGGGACCTCGGGTTCGAGGGCAGAAGCATTCGGAGGGCCTGGCTGGGGATCAACACCGAAGAAAGAGACGAGGACAGGACGCTCTGGGGCCTGAAAATCGTTGCCGGCGGAGAGTCGGAAGGGAAGGAAATGCGCATCCCGCCGGGCCTGGTCATGCCCCGTTTCAGCGAGGCCACCCTCGACAGGATCCTTATCATGCCCGAGGGGTGGCAGAAGGGAGAAAACCTCAGCCAGGGACACCTCGTGGACGGATCGCAGGAAGCGCCTCTCTTCTATCTCGCGGAGGAGGGTGCGCCGGTCGTGGCCGTGGGGGATGAGCTCCAGGCTCTCCTTCTGGAGCAGGAGGTGGGGGATGCCTGCTCCATCGTCGTGTTGGAGAGACCCGGAAGCAAACCATCCAAAGATGCAGAGGGAGAGATCAAGCAGGCGGAGGTGTTTCTGGTCATTGTTCCCGAGAAGTCGGCAACGGGTGACCGTGTCTGGGATTCGTGGATCAAGACCTATCCGCATGTGCGGCCGTACCCGCTCCCGAAGGGAGGGACGCTCTTTGATGCGAGAAAGGCCGGCGTGGACATCCGCGAATGGATCATGGAGGTCATGCCGAAGGACTTTGTCAGGAGGCACAAGATCGCCCCTGACCTGCCCGAGGCAGGCAAACCGCCCACTGAAGAAGGCCTGACCGTGCCGATTCCCCAGATCGATGTGAAGGCCCTGATCGACAAGGCCGGCCAGGAGATCCGCGGGCACCTGGAAAAGCAGATGGGGGGTCTGGCCGCCATGGGGGCCCAGTTGAAGTCGGAGATGCTGGGCAAGGCCCAGGACGCCGTGCGGAAGTTCGGCCTGAATCCCGATGAGGTGCTGAAGCTTGAGGAACACCCACAGCTCGTTTCTCCTGCCCAGGCAGGGGATGTGATGGTGAAGAAGCTGGAATCCTTCCTCGGTGTCATGAAGGACAAGGGGACGCTCACCCCGGAACTGGAGCAAAAGGTATCTCAATGGATGGCCCAGATCAAAAAGATGAGTGAGGATGCTCAGGTCCGATACGATCAGGGGATGGCCAGGCTGGAAGAGGCAAAGAAGACCGCTGCCAAGGCGAAGGCCCAGGAGATGCCCGAGGCCGCAAAAGCCAAGTTCAAAAAACTCGGCATGGACCCTGATCGCATGGTACCGAGAACCCGGGAAGAGGTCATCGAGATGCACGGGAAGGGAGAGAGCCTGTCCTTCGCAAAACTCTCCGGTGTGGATCTTTCGAACCTCGATCTGCGAGGCATCGACCTCCGCCAGGCCCAGTGCCAGAAGGCGAACTTTGCCGGGTCGAACCTCGACGGGGCCGACCTGACCCAGGTCATGGCCATGGAGGCGGACTTCACCGGTGCTTCCCTGAAAGAATCCACCCTGGACAAGGCTATGTTTATCAAGACGAAACTGGGGAAGGCGAGTCTCAGTGGGGCAAAGATGTCCCAGGCGACCTTCAAGGACGCGGATCTGAGCGGCGCTGATTTCTCGGGCGCCAACCTTTCGATGACGACGATCATGGGAACAGCCATGGTGGAAACGAAGTTTCACGGCATCAGTGCCCATCTCAGTGTGTTCTCCGATGCCAACGCCGGGGGTTCGGACTTCGGAGAATCCCACTTGGACCGATGCCTGTTCAGAAGACTCGCCCTTGACGCCGCCGATTTTTCCCGTGTCACGCTTCCCTCCACCATGTTCATGGAGGTGAAGGGAAGGGGAGTTACGTTCTACGGGGGCAACATGCACAAGGGCCGCATGAGCAACAAGACCGAGCTTCCAGGTGCAGACATACGGGACGTTGTTTTCACCCAGGGATCCCTTCGTGAAACGGATCTCTCCGGAAGTGATTTCACCGGGACGTGTTTGGATGGGGCCCTCCTGGAAAAGTGCGATCTCCAGGGTGCAAGACTCTACGGGGTATCGGCGAAGACGTGTCGGTTCTCCAAGTCGAACCTGGAGGGGGCGGACATGCGTTTCATGAACCTCTTCTGCGGGTCCCTGAGGAAATCCAGGCTTGTCAACGCGGATCTCAGGGGGGCGAACCTCTTTGCAGTGGATTTCTATAAGTCCGTCATGGGCGGGACGCAACTGGAGGGCGCCAATGTCAAAAGATCCCTCCTCTTCAGGCGCGTGGACCTCCTCAAGAGTGACGGGAGGGTGGCATGAGGCGGGACGATATCCTAAAGGCCATAGCCGCGAACGAAACCCTGGAGGGGCTCGATCTTGCGGGCGTGGACCTCTCGGGGGCGGACCTGACCGGGGGTCGTTTTGAGGACTGTGTCCTGCGGGATGCGGATTTCTCGGGCGCTGCAGTCCACAAGACCGGCTTCAGAAACTGCGATTTTTCCGGGGTGCGCTTTCACGGGACGGACTTGACCAAGGCAAATCTCATGAAGATGTGCTTTCACGGAGCGTCCTTCAGGGGTGCAACCCTCCATGAGACCATGCTCACGGACGCCGATCTCTCGGAGGCGGACTTCTCGGAGACCTTTGTGAGTTGGACGCTCATGCAGAACGCGGATCTCAGGGCGGCAAAATTCCGGAAAACCCGGTTCGAGAAGGCTCTCCTCCAACACACGAAGCTGGTGGGAGCCGATTTCACCGGCGCGAATCTCCTCAAAGTGATGTTCAACGGGTCGGACCTTGCCGGCGCCAAGTTCCAAGGGGCGCACTTCGAAAAAGTTCTCTTTCAGGGATGCAATCTTGCGGGGCAGGATTTCAGGGGTGCCCGATTCTCGCAGGTGAACGCGGCCCAGGCGGACCTGAAGGGCGCTGATTTCACGGGGGCGAACCTCACGTACTCCACCTTCATGGAGGCGGACCTCACGGGGGCGAAACTCGTCAGCGTCGGCGCGCAGAATGCCCTCTTCAAGGGGGCGGTCCTGAAGAGCACGGATTTCTCCGGCGCCGATCTCTCCCACGCCTACTTCGGGGAGTGTGACGCTACGGGTGCGGATTTCTCGCAGGCCACCCTGCTGAACAGCATCTTCACGAGGGCAAAGTGCACCGCCGCCGCCTTCAAAGGCACCAAGTGCCCCTATGCCGATTTTTCTCATGCCGATCTCAGCGGGGCCGACTTCTGCGACGCCAACCTGTACGGGGCGAAGCTGCATCGCGTCATTGAGGAGCACACCCATTGGAACGGAGCCAACAGGGTCCTCGTAAAGGGCACCGACAAGGAAATGGAAGAGGCGGAAACCTGGCATCCGCCGCAGTGATAGAATGCAAGGAGGGACAGTCATGCGAGAACCTCAAGAACTGAAAGATCATCCGCAGCCCTGCCTGGAGTACGGTGCTGTCGTGAAAGAGGGGCCGCTTCCGGTTGTGGAGATTTGCTCCGGCACTTTCAGCGCACAACGGGCTCTCAGTTGCCTCGTGAATCCCCGGCGCGGCGATTCCGTCCTGGTCTCCTTTGACAGCGGCGGGACCTGCTTCATCCTTTCCGTTCTCATGCGGAGCCCGTTGCTGGATTCGGGACACGAAATTCTTGTCACGGGGGACATGAGACTCCACGTCCAAAAGGGCTCTCTGAACATCACGGCGGATGAAGGGGTCTCCCTCGCCTCCAAGAGGGTTTCCGTGGCGGCAAAGGTCGGGGAGGCCACTTTGGAAAGTTTTTCGTTCATGGGTTCTGTCCTTTCGGCGCAGGTGGAAAGCATCAGGACCGTCGCGGGAAAGGTGGAGAACATCTTCCATCGCCTCACCGAGAGGTTCATCGATGTGTTCCGGTTCGTGAGGGACCATGAGGAGATTCAGACCGGATCCACGCGCTACCTCGTGGAGACCAATCTCACCATGCACTCGAAAAACGCCATGCACGTAGCCGAGGAAATCGTCACCATCAACGCAGAGCAGGTCCATCTGGGATGAGAAAATGTGCAATGTCCAATGTAGAATGTCCAATGCGTCCAAGCCCTGATGGATGAGAACAATGAGCTGATCGCCATATTCTCGACCAGCATCAAGACGGCCTGCGAGAAGAAAAGGCGATCATAACTCTTTTCCTTACTTGGACATTGGAAATTGGAAATTTTACATTGGACATTCTACCGGAGGTAACTCATGTTTATGCTCAGCCAAGGGGCGGGAATGAATCTCGGATTCCCCGACGTCTGTATTACTCCTGTCGGACCAGTGCCGACACCCATCCCCTATCCCGATATCAACATGTCCGCAGCGACGGCACCGGCTGCATACAATGTGCTGGTGGACTGCATGCCGTCCATCAATCAGCTCTCCATGGGGCTCGTCAGCTTCGGCGACTGCACGGGTGTCCTGGGAGGAGTCGTTTCCCACCTCGAAGACGGCCAGGCCGAGTACATGGTGGGGTGCCTGACGATCATGGTGGACGGTGCGCCCGCCCAGCGTCTGACCAGTGTTACCGGCCAGAACAGCCTTGCCATGCTTCCCAATGCACCGGGCATGTCCATCGTGCCGAGCCAGGTGACGGTGCTCACCCTCGGGTAGGCCGAGGGAATGTCCAATGTAGAATGTAGAATTTCCAATGTCCAAGGGATGGAAGAATATGTGATGTTCAATGACGAATGCAGAACCGCAGAAATTAACGTTTTTCCTTGGACATTTTACCGGCTGCATCGGATACGGGAAATTCCTTGAGTCTTCTTTGGACATTGGACATTCCTAGGGGAAGGAGAGTAGAAATGAAAAAAGTATGGATCACGTCGCTCGTCCGCGACGAGCAGCAGGTGACCAACGTGCTCGGGACGGCCAAGAAGTACGGCCTGGACGCCAACGGGCATTTCTGGACCGACGACCTTCAGCACATGGCCTGGCGTGCCCCCGCCGACAACCTCCTGGACCCGGAGACCGGTCTCTGGGTGATCATGGGTTCGGAAAAGGATGTGCAGACGTCCTCACTGCGCTATGGTCTGGCCCTGCTGGCGCTCACCGTGCAGGCGGGGAAAGGACACGGCTTTCACATCCTGTGGGCGTGCACCGAAGGTGCGTTGACGCCGGAAGCCCTTCCCACCCCCCTGCGGGGGGCGGAGATCGTCCCATCCTCCGACGCCGCCCTGGGTGCCAAGCTGGTGGCCAGGGCCAACACCCCGGCGCCGAAGATCGAGACAGAATACCGGCTGGACATCCATGCGAACCCCGGATTCGGTGTCTGGATGGAGGTGGGCCCCGTGAAAGGGCAAACGTGGAGCGGAGCCTTGCTGGGTGTCCGGGAGGGCGAGGTCGATGCCCATGGCGTGGGAGAGGCCGGAAAGCTGCCACAGAAGTGTGTGCTGGAGTATCCCATGAAGGGATTGAAACTCAATCTGGGGGAGAGGGAGTTCACGGCCTGGGCGGTGCAGAATGCCCTGGACGAAAAGCGATCCTACTTTGCGCGTGTGAAGGATGTGCCCAAGGCCCTGGTCTTTGGGCCCCTGGCCCAGGGGGAGGCGGCGGAGGTGCATGTCATCGAATTCTAGTGTGATGTCTCAACGGATCCTTTACAACGTCCGTGTGTACTCAGGG
>JAFGPH010000135.1 GCA_016926135.1 Deltaproteobacteria bacterium | reverse complement strand
GGGTCGTAGGCCCCCCGGTGATCCAGGGTGAGTTTTCCCAGGTAGGTCTCCGTGAGGACGTCCAGTTGACCCGCGAGGGTGACGTGTCCGGCCAGGTCATCGGTCAGGGTTACATCCCCCAGCATGTAAAAAGATCCGGCATAGCCGTATTTTCCTGTCCAGGTGAGTGGCGCCCCGAAATCACTGGAATAGGTCCCGCCCGAACCCAGGTAATTCCAGATGCCGAGGATTCTTCCGGTGTCGGTCGTGATGCCCTTGGTGCCCCCATAGAAGTTGTCCGCGTAGCTCCCCAGGTCCGGCTGACCGATTTCATTGATGAACAGGTCATAAAACAGCGGAATCCCGATCTGGTTCATCGCGTTGTTGGCCGGTGTGGTCTCGTTGGCCAGAAGGGTGGACAGGGTCTCGCCCGGCGGGATCGTGACATTCCCGAAGACCCCGGACCTCGTGAGCGGGCCTGTGGCGAGCAGAGATCCGTTCAGTGCCCCGCCGGAAAGGCTGCCCGTGAGGAAGCCCGCCCCTGCATCGGGTCTTACATAGATGCTGCTGAGAAGTCCCCGCCAGGATCCCTCCACCCCCCCCAGAAACCCGTCAAAGGTGCTGCCGTCGGTCATGGCGCCCGCCACGCCGCCGGAGGCCGGGGACTGAATGCCCTCTCCACTATATTGCCCGCCCAGGGCAAGGGCGCCCACTTGGGTAATGTCGTCAATGTTCCCGGAGATCAAACCCGAATCCAGGAAATCCAGGGTCAGCGGATCGATTGTGCCGCTCATGCCGGTGCCCGGGACCGTCGTTGTGGGGGGAGGCGCTGTCGTGGGCGGCAGGGTGATGGTCGTGGTAGTACCAAAAATGCTGGTGGTGGAGATATCCACCACGGTGACCAGTGGTTCAGGGGGTTTCACGTCGAAACGGATTTCCTCTTCCTGCAGGATTGCCCCCGGCGGGGGGGGGAGTGCGGTCGGGTCGGCGCCCTTATCAATCGCCTGCTTCTGGGCATCTTTGGCGGTCTCGATCGCCTTTGCGGCCTGAGCAGCCACCGCCTCGGCCTGGGCCTTGACGGTCGGATCCGGGTTGTTCGCCATGGTTTCAGCAGCGGCCTTGGCCTCCCTGGCCGCGGCTTCTGCAGCCTTTGCAGCAGCCAGAGCCGCCTGCGGATCGGCTACCTTGCCTTCCTTGGCCGCCTCGGCAGTCTTCTGGGCCTGGTCCGCCGCCGCGGCCGCCACAAAGGCAGCCCTTTGGGCCGGATTCAGATCCGCCAGTTCCTGGGGCACGTCCTTGGCAACGCCGGAAATGAACTCACCCACCGTGTACCGCGCACCGCCATCCGAGAACGTGATGTAGGCCTGCCCGTCCACGCCAATGCTCAGGACCCCGGCGGTCCCCCGCAAACCGGCAACGGCCGTGGGCGTCTGAAGATTCGTCTGGATCCTGGATCCAGCCCCTGTCTTGAAGAAGATTTTTCCCAGGAGCAAACGAAGATTCCGCGTGATGGTTCCGGTCTGCTTCTGTTCCTCGATCAGGAGGTTGGAGTTGGCCTTGATCTCCACCACGGCCCCATCCTCGAAGGTGACCGAGGCCGTCCCGGTTCTCGTCACCACCTTGTCCCCTGAGTACAGGCGAAGGCCCTTCTCGGGCTTCACGCTCCAGTCTCCACGGCTCTGGACGACCACCGTCCCCGCAAGCTCCGTGAGGCGGGCCAGCGGCTGATCGGACGCAAGGGCCGAAGAACCGCCCAGGGCGGCGAGAACAAAAAAGGTCAGGAACGCAAGAAAGGTTGCCTTGCGTGCCTTTGTTGCAGTTGAAGTTTCCATGGAGACCTCCGCGAAAACCGGAACAAAAAAAGAAGACAGTAGACAGAAGACAGAAGACAGAATTCAGGAGCCAGAATCCGGGAAAAAGACTTTGGCTCTCAAATTGTTCAGTGCCGGGTTCGTTTGCCGCCCTTGTGCGGGCGGATCTCATAGCCCTTGTCGAAACAGATGGCCATTCCTCGAGGCCCCGACCGCAGGACCTTGCCCGAGACCTTGATAAAGGCGTGGTCGGCCGCGGCAGCCAGTTGCTTGAGTTTCCCGAGGGGGAGCACCAGGTCGATTTTGACCTCGGTGCCCTCCGGCAGAGGTGCTTCGGTGTGGAAAAAGGCCCCGCCCGCGCAGATGTCGCTTGTCATGAGGTCGAGGGCTTTTTCGTTGTCGTCCCCCAGGCGGCACTCAATCTTCGCGGGGATCTTCAAATCGAATCGTTCCAGGGTTCTCTTTTCTTCAATTGGCATGATGCACCTGATTCACGGGACCGGTACACACCGGAAAGGGTTGCTGCCGAACCGGCAATTCCGATACTGTCCGAATAGTCTAGCTGAAATCATCGGGCAGCACAATCGGTAGAAAGTATGGTTTTACTTCGTATTTTAAATGGAATAAGGTGACTTGCACCTAATAAAGCAGGGTGATAAAGTTTACGCCGACGCATACTTCATACTTTAGTATGAGTCGTCATAGATGCTTGGCCGCCCACAGTGCCGCCTGCAGACGGTTGGGCACCTTAATTTTGTGAAAGATGTTGTAGACGTGCGTCTTCACCGTATTGGTGCTGATGCAGAGCCTTACGCCGATCTGTTCGTTCGTGGCCCCCACGCTGATGAGTGAAAGGATTTCCATCTCCCGGGAGGTCAGGGCGCGCGTGTCCCTGGGCAGGGCCTTGGCGCCCTCCATATTTTCGAAGATGCACCTCGACATGATTTCCCTGGAAACCCACAGTTCTCCGGCAAAAAGGGCCTTCACGCCCTTTTGAAGAAGTTCGGAGGGGTCGTTCTCGTAGAAAAAACCCCTGATCCCTTCCCTCAATGCCCTTTCCTCGATGCCGTGGCCATAACGCACGTTGAAGAGGGCTGCAAGGTGTTCAGGCCCCGGTCTCAGTCTCTCCTCTCCCGGCAGTTTGAGACCCCTGTCCAGCTCAATCCCGAGACAGTCGAACAGGAAAAGGTCAGGATGACTATCTGTTGGGGCATGCCGAGCCAGCGCCTGATTCAAGTCCTCCGCGCAGGCGCATTGCGCCCCTGTCTTACCGGTCAGGAGCTCTGCCAGAAGCTCATTCTGGAGCTTTCTGGGTCCGATGATCCAGATGGATTTTCCGCCCAGGGCGCCTTGGGTGGGGTTGTCTTCCTTTGGGGTCTTGGATTTCATGTTCAGAATCTGTACTCCAGGCCGGCAGAGTAAACGGAGCGGTCGTAGTCGTAAATGGCGAGGTTGGAATCCACCCTCGTATAGGAGTATTGGAGCACCAGGTTCAAATCCTTGATCAAAGCATAGGTCAGGCCCACGGAACCCATGTACGTCGTGTCCTCTCTTTTCACATCGAAGAAGGTGTGGGTGTGCCTGAAGCGCTGCAGGAAGCACTCTCCGCTCAACTGCAGGCTAAGTTTTTCAACCAGGGGAAGGGTCAGGGAAAGCGAGAAGTCGTGACCGCGGTTCGCCCAGTTCGAGCCGTCCGTGTTGTCGTTGGTGAGCTCGAATTTGAGGTTGAAGAAGCCGTCCTTTTTGAACATCCACACCCAGCTCATGTAGGCGTTCAGCCTGTTTGAGTCTCTATCTTCCTCCTGGACCAGCGGGGGGTCGAAATACTCGATGCTGCTGTAGCCCGCAAAGAATTCCAGGATTTGGTTTTCTGCGGCCAGCACGCGGTAGAGGGGGCCGGCGCTGATGGAGTCCACGTACTTCTTGTAGCTCGGGTTCCGCACCAGGGCGTGGTTGTACCGGAGGGCCACGTTCAGGGCGGATTCGCCGAAGCTGTAACCCGGGGCCATGTACAGGCCGTTGCTGAGGTAGTCATGTGAAGTGGAGTACCTATCGTGAAGTCCGTTGCCCAGGGCATACTGCGCGTTGAAGAGCCATGGGCCCTCGAAAGTAGGCACGTAGTCAACGCGAAAGGAACTGGTGAGAACACGGCTGTCTTCGTTGGTGATGTCCGGTGCCAGGGTCCCCTCCGTGGGTTTGAGCACCACGTTGGTGTCGTATTGACCAAAGGACGAAAGCGTGAAACGCCATGGCCTTTCCGACTCCAGACGCTTCTCGACCAGGTCCTGGTACTGCCTGGCAAAGCCGGCCAGATCGGTGGTGGGGTCCTGCTGGACGGCCACCTTGAGGCGATCGCTGGCCTTTTTCAGGTCCTTTTCCTGCAGGTGACAGAGGGCGATCTGCACATCGGCCGACTGGGCCAGGGTCGGGTCCAGGGCCTTTGCCTTTTCAAATGCCTCTATGGCGGGTCCGCTCTTGCCTTCCTTGACCAGAATCAAGCCTTTCAGGAAAGCCACCTTGGCCGGAAAAATATCCTCCTTCTCCGCCACCTCGATCCAGCCCTTGGCCTCTTCCGCCATTCCGCCCTCGAAGATTTGGTAGAGCACCTCGATCAACTCCACCAGTGCCTCTTTGATGCGGGGGGAAAGGGTCACCGCGTCCCGCAGGTGCGGAAGCGCCTGCGGGTAGTCCATCAGCTGCTTGTACGAGAGGCCCAGAAAGAAGGCTGCCGTGGAAGACCTGGGATCCTCCTTTCGCGCCTCTCCCAGCACCTTTGCCGCCCGGCCGTACTGCTCCTGCCTGTAAAGCTCGATGCCCTGCATCACGAGGGGACTTTGACACCGGCCGGGAACGGGGTTGTGGAAAAGAGCGAAGAGGAGTGAAATCGCCGCCGCAATGACGTATGGG